>RFXY01000200.1 GCA_009921385.1 Pseudomonadota bacterium | reverse complement strand
TTGAGATAAAAACTTTAAAAAACGATTGCCTGTATATCCATACAGGCAGAGGCTTTTTGAAGCTTTTTAACCAAAAAGATGAAGTTAGAATGTGAAAAACCATAGTATTGTTTTAATTAGTGGAAATGGTATTAATTGTTCATTGATCTAAAAAAATCTTCGTTTGATTTGGTATTTTGAATTTTTTCAAGCAAAAATTCCATTGCTTCTACCGAACTCATAGGGTTAACAATTCTTCGAAGCATCCAGATTTTTGAAAGATTGGCTCGATCGGTAAGTAGTTCTTCTTTTCTAGTGCCAGATTTGGTAATGTCGATGGCAGGGAAAATTCGTTTATCAGAAATTTTGCGGTCAAGCACAATTTCGGCATTACCCGTTCCTTTGAATTCTTCAAAAATAACTTCGTCCATTCGCGAGCCGGTGTCGATAAGAGCGGTGGCAATAATGGTAAGCGACCCGCCTTCTTCGATGTTTCGTGCAGAACCGAAAAATCGTTTTGGTTTTTGTAAGGCATTGGCATCAACCCCGCCAGTAAGGACTTTGCCCGACGAAGGCACAACAGTGTTGTAGGCTCTGGCAAGTCTGGTGAGGTTATCAAGCAAAATAACCACATCTTTTTTGGCTTCAACCAATCGTCGAGCTTTTTCGATAACCATTTCGGCGAGTTGCACATGGCGAGATGCCGGCTCATCAAAAGTTGAGCTGATTACTTCACCTTTCACATTGCGAATCATATCGGTTACTTCTTCTGGTCTTTCATCGATTAACAAAACCAGCAAAATAATCTCGGGATGATTGTCGGCGATGGCATGGGCGATGTTTTGCATTAACGAGGTTTTGCCTGTTCTTGGCGGAGCAACAATTAAAGCTCTTTGCCCTTTGCCAAGCGGAGCCACCATATCGATAACCCTAGTGCTAAGATCGTTATTTTGTTTTGAGCTATCGCATTCGAGCTTGATTTTGCTTTGCGGATAAAGTGGGGTGAGATCGTCAAAAAGCGGGCGAGATCGCATTTTTTCGGGCGATTGGTAATTGGCAGAATTAACTCTTAACAAAGCAAAATATCTTTCGCCTTTTTTTGGTGCCCTAATGTGGCCTGTGATGGTGTCGCCAGTTCTGAGAGCGAATCTTTTGATTTGACTTGGCGAAACATAAATATCGTCGGCACCAGGAAAATAATTGGTTTCTGGCGATCTTAAAAAACCAAAACCATCTTCCATAATTTCTAAAACACCTTCACCAATAATGTTATTTTCTGGGTGTTGCTCGGAGAAATGTTTTAAAATATTGTAAATAACTTCTTGTCGACCGCTGTGTTCGCTAAGATCGATGCCCGCTTCGTTGGCGAAAACAAACAACTGTTCTACCGATTTTGCTTTAAGCATTTTTAATTCTAGAGTATCGGCACCATTGTTGGTTTTTTCAAGATCTGATTTCTCTTGATCGGAAGATAAATCTTGGTTTTGTTCTGGTGTTTTAGGTTGTTTTTTTTCTAATTGAGATTCTGGTGAATACTTGTTTTCATCATCAAAATTTTTATTGTTTGCCAACTCTTTATGCTTGTTATTTTCAAATGTTTTATGAACCACTCTTCTTAATAATGAACCACTTTTTTTTACTTCTGTTTCTGCTGATTTATTTTCTAGATTTGTTTGATTTTCAGTGGTTTTTGTTTCTAAGTTTTCTTGATTGGATTGATCTTTACTATTAAGAGTAGGTCTATTATTTAGGGTAAGAGTTGACATTGTTTATTATTGTAGGTTATTAAATTACTTGATATTGAAAGAGAAAATAAACTGTATTAAAACTGCGATATTTAAAGGACTAAGAGAAATTATATTGATGGTTTATTTTGATGTTTGTAAATTGAAAATAATTTGCAATCAAATTTAACGATTTTTTCAGCAACAAATTTAAAGAA
>RFXY01000199.1 GCA_009921385.1 Pseudomonadota bacterium | reverse complement strand
GTCTCGTGGGCTCGGAGATGTGTATAAGAGACAGAAGTAGTATTGTTCTAATCTTGTCCAAAAACTACTAGTTCTTCAAGTTGATTTTTTGTTATCTGTTCTTGTGCTGTGGCAATATGCAACAAGGCATCCCCCTTGTTGACTAGGGGGCAGAGCATTAAGCCAATAACAATGCCATTAAGATGGCTTTGCACTGCAACCCTATTTTCGCCGAATTGATTTGAAATATGCCCTATTACCTGATCTTTTTGAATGTTTTCACCTGTTTTAACAAGGCTAGTAAAAATACCGCTTTGCGGAGCTCTAAGCCAAGAGCTAGATTTGGCAATAAAAGGTTCGTCAATAGATTGTTTGTAATAAGTTTTGGGAGTTTTATTGAGCATTTTTATTTTTTTCATCACTTTTAAAATACCGTTTACTCCGATTTCGATACTCTGCTCGTCGAATTTTAATCTTTCGCCTGCTTCGTAAAGCAACATAGGCATTTTTAATTGAGCAACAGCACTTCTTAAAGATCCGTCGCGAAGGTTTGAATTTAAAATAATAGGGGCATTAAACTTTTTTGCCAAAGATAAATTAGTGGTGCTTTTAGTGTTGGTACGAATTTGTGGATAGTTAAACCTATTGCCAGAACCTGTATGAATATCGATGCCATAATCAGATTTTAAGACAATTTCTTGCATAAATTTATAGGCAAGTTGCGATGCTAAAGAGCCGTTTTTAAGCCCAGGAAAGCAACGATTTAAATCGCGATTATCTGGCAAATACCGAGAATGCTGACTAAAACCAAAAACATTGACAATTGGAATGGCAATAAGCATGCCGTTAATTTTGGTTTTATGCAACAATGTCAGTAATCTTTTAATAATTTCGATGCCGTTTATTTCGTCGCCATGAATGGTAGCACTTACAAACAATGTAGGACCATCTTGCCTGCCTCTAATTACCTCGATAGGCATATTTAACGGAATAAAATCGTGCATTTTACCCATATCAAGGTTGATTCTTTGGCTTTTACCTTTATCAATAAAGATGCCGTCTATGGTATATTTACTAAAATCATTCATTTTTTGGCTTTGCTAATGCATAAGATAAAATTTTATAACACAATTTAGCGGTAAGAAAATCACAAGAATGTAAAGCCTTTTGGGGAGATAATTCAACCACATCAGCACCAACAATTTTAGACACCTTCGATGCTTCTTTAATAATATTTATGGCATCATACCAAAACATACCGCCTGGCTCTGGAGTGCCTGTGGCTTGCATTAAACTAGAATCAAAACCATCGATATCGAAAGTGATAAATACAGGGCGATTTTTGTTGGCATTAATCAAGGGCTTGATTATTTTTTCAATTTGCCAGTTTTTCATATCTTTGGCAAAATGCATATGTATTTTGTGTTTATTTGCCTCTAAATAAGGAATTTCAGAGGCCGAAATATTACGAATACCGCAAGAAACCAAGGTAGAAATTGGATTATCCATCACTCTTCTTAAAGCTGCGGCATGCGAAAAATGCTCGCCGTTATAGCCATCGCGAAGATCGGCATGAGCATCAAAGTGCAAAATAGCTAAATCGGGGTATTTTTCAACAAATGGCCGAATACTGCCTGCAGTAATAGAATGCTCGCCACCCAAAATTAACGGAAATTTATCGGCATCAAGCACTTGCTTAGTGATGCTAGCTAGCTGGTTTAAAGAAGCAGGAATATTGGTGAAATCAATTTCTGGCTCTTGCAAGGTTTTCACCCCATATTGCAAAAAGGGCTCGCACCAAAACTCTTCGTCGAAAAGTTCAGTTTGATGAGATGCTTTAATAATTGCCTTGGGACCGTTTTTAGTGCCACCTTTATAGCTCACCGAATTTTCTAGGCCAAACGGAATAACTACGGCTTTTGCTTCGCTTGGGTGGCTTAAATATTGCTCTTC
>RFXY01000198.1 GCA_009921385.1 Pseudomonadota bacterium | reverse complement strand
GGCGGCAGTCGCTTGGCGGTCGTCGGCAGGGGGACAAAAGGCTAAACTGTCACCATCTCTTTGTTAAATTAGCAACAAAATTAAATTGGTCTCAAATTTTATGAAAAAAGAACAAACAAAATTCACTTCTTTTATAAATTATTGCAAAAAATGGCCTCATCTATTATTGCTAACCATTTTATTTCTTCTAGTTTTTCATGGAATTTGCTCTTTATACAATCTAGAAAAATTCTCCACAATCCTGCTTTACATTGTTAGTTTTGTTGGCTTTATGCCTTTTTTTTGGCAAATGTTAAAAAAATTAATCACCGGCAATCTCACCGCCGATCTCATCGCTTTACTTGCTTTTATTTTAGCAATTTATTTACAACAACCTTTCACTGCAACCCTTATTTTATTAATGCTGGTAAGCGGTTTAGCTCTCGAAGAATTCGCCTCTCATAAAGCTTCTTTTGCTCTCGAAAATTTAATGCAAAGAATACCCGCTTTAGCCCATCTTAAAAAAGAAGATAATTTTTTTGATATCAAACTTAACGACATCAAAATTGACGATCTTATTGCCATTTTTCCTTTTGAAACCGCCCCAGTTGATGGCGAAGTTGTTGAGGGTTGTGGCAATATGGATGAATCTTATTTAACTGGCGAGCCTTATAAAATCAGCAAAACTATTGGTTCGCAAGTGCTTTCTGGCTCAATAAATGGCGAATCAACCATTGTTATTAAGGCCAGCAAATTAGCAGAAAACTCTCGCTATGCCCAAATTGTTGACATTATGAAAAAAGCTCAACAAGAAAAGCCTAATCTGCAAAAACTCACCGACAAAATTGCTGTTTTTTTCGTGCCTCTCACTTTGTTAATCGCTGGTTTATGTTATTATTTTACTTCCGATTTAGTGAGATTTTTAGCAGTTCTTACCATCGCCACTCCCTGCCCGTTATTAATCGCGGTGCCAATAACCATTATTAGTGCCATTTCTATAGCCGCAAAACAAGGAATAATTATTAGAGATGCCAGAATACTCGAATATTTACCAACTTGCACAACCGCCATTTTTGACAAAACCGGCACTCTCACCTATGGAGAACCAAAACTCACCACAATTACCAACATCAGCAACTACACCGAATCGCAAATTATTCAAAAAGTTGCCAGCCTCGAAAGACATTCTCGCCACCCTTTGGCATCGGCGGTTTTAAACTATGCCAAAGAGCAAAAAATTATTTTAACCAATGCTAGTCAAGTAAGCGAAAAACCTGGTTATGGCATCAGCGGAATTGTTAATAATTTTCATCTTGTCATCACCAACAGAAATAATGCCAAAAATTTTGCCAATCATCAAAATTTACCGCCAAAACAAATCGGTTTAGAATGTGTAATTATTATCAACAACACAGTTTCTGCCATATTAGTTTTTGAAGATATCGAAAGGCCAGAAACCGGCTCTTTTATTAGTCATTTAGGGTTAGAACATAATTTTTCTGAAGTTATTTTACTTTCTGGCGATCAGCGAGAGCAGGTGAATTATTTGGGGGCAAAACTTGGCATTCATAAATGCTATTCCGAAAAATCGCCAGAAGAAAAATTAGCTATTGTCAAAAATTATAGCCAAAAATCACCAACACTATTTGTTGGCGACGGCATCAACGATGCTCCTGCTCTGCTTTTGGCAACCGCTTCTATCGCTTTTGCTAAACACAATCAAATTGCAGGAGAATCGGCAAATGCGATAATTTTAGAAAATAATTTATTAAAAGTAGATAAACTAATGCATTTAAGCCTCGACACCCGAAAAATCGCCCTGCAAAGCGCTGTTGGCGGTATGTTATTTAGTTTATTTGGTATGATTTTGGCAAGTTTTGGCTATATTTCGCCAGCTCAAGGGGCGGTTTTGCAACAAATTATTGATGTTATCGCTATTTTTAATAGTCTACGACTACTCTTTCAGCAAAA
>RFXY01000197.1 GCA_009921385.1 Pseudomonadota bacterium | reverse complement strand
ACTATTATGATACAACAAAATATAATTTCAACATAAAAAAATTGTTTAAATAATTTTCTTTGCTTTTTGCAATTCTTTAATTTTTATAAATTTAGCGAATCTTGAAAAAGCAAAAAGAGAGCTGTAAATTAAGCCATCTAGGCCATAAATGAAATATCTTCTAATAATAAAAGCTTTCAAAAAACTCAGCAAAGGAGTGAGAAAAATTTTAATATTAGAAACGGTTTTATTTTTTTTTATAGCATCTTCTGCTTGCATTTGTGAATAAGAATTGATTTTTTCGATCCAGTGGGCGAAAGAACGAAAAGACTGGTGATAGACAATGTTTTTTAATTGTAAAATTTTGCCATTAGGCTGTTTTAACACCACCGAATCATGCACAGAACTATTGCGAAAACCAGCATAATCAACATTATATAACCTTAATTGATTGTAATAATAAGCAAATTTTTTTGGTTTTTCTTCAAAGCGAAATTTATTGACAATTTTTAAGTAAAAACCAACAACTTCACTAGAAATTGGCCTGCTGAAAATATTTTTGATTTCGTCGGCCAATTCTGGCGATATTTCTTCGTCGGCATCAAGATTAAGAAGCCATTTGTTTTGACATTGTTCTTGGGCGAAAATTTTTTGAGCCCCATAGCCATTCCAAGCATTAGAAATAACTTTTGCTCCGCAATTTTTGGCAACCAAACAAGTGCTGTCGGAGCTGTGCGAATCTACCACGATAATTTCTTGAGCAATATTTTTTACAGAATTAATGGTTTTGGCCAATCTATCTGCTTCATTTTTGGTGATGATAAAAACCGAAATTGGTAACATATAAATAAGATTTCATAAGATTTAATTAGGTCTTTAAATTATAATTAACAACAATTTAAAATGCAAAATGACTTTTTTAAAATAATGTATTGAAAAAAAAAATTAATTGATGAAAATAATAGTATGATGTGTTGAAACATAGATTTTTTTCACTTTATTTTTTGTTTTGGCAAAAATTTGAGTTTCAACATTTTTATAATAGAAAATAACCAAAAAGCAATTCATTTATGAAAAAAAGCAAAAAAAGAACTATTATTTTATCGGTTGCACTAATATTTTTATTGTTTAATGTTTTTGGTGTTGCTTATTATTTTTATAAAGTTGGTTCGGCAAAAAATGTTAATAATAAACCAGAAGTTTATCAAGAAGTAAAATCCGAAACAATAAAAGATAATGCTAAAATAGTCGATTCGGCACCGAAAATAGAAGGCAAAGAAAAAGACCGCAACGATCCAAAAGATAAAAAAATATTAAATAGCCCACTTGTTAAAATACAAGAAGACGATTTTTATCTTGGTGATAAAAATGCACCCATTGTTTTTATTGAATATGCCTCGCTTTCTTGCCATCATTGTGCAGAATTCACCAAAGAATCTTTCTCAAAGTTGAAAGAAGAATATATAGATAATGGTAAAATGGTTTTTTCTTTTAGAAACTTCCCGTTAAATAATCAGGCATTGCTTTCGTCGTTGGTGGCAGAGTGCTATGCCAATCAGCAAGAAAATAAGCATCAAAAATATTTTGATGTAGTAAAAATATTGTTTCGCACCCAAGAAGAATGGGCTTTCGATCAAAAATTTTCTGATAAATTAAAAGCAATTTTAAAGTTAGATGGTTTAAGCGCAGCAAAATTTGATGAATGTGCAAAAAATCAAAAATTATTAGAAAAAATATTAAAAAACAGAATAGATGCCATTGAGCAATTATCTTTAAATTCAACACCAACCTTTTTTATTAATGGCAAAATTGTTGAAGGCTTTGTTGATTATCCTTCTTTGAAGAAAATTATAGACAATATTTCTGGCAACACTAAATAAACAAAATGTCTAAAATTAACTCTATTAACAATTTTAGCATAGCATCTTCTAAAAGCGGTAGCTTTCTTAAATATCTAACGGAAATACAAAGGTTTCCAATTTTAACCGCAGAAGAAGAAAT
>RFXY01000196.1 GCA_009921385.1 Pseudomonadota bacterium | reverse complement strand
TTAAATATTTCTGCCCAAATCGAAGCCGAAGTTGCTTCACTTGATAGCGAAGCTGAAAAAATCGAATATTTACAATCAGCAGGCCTTACTCAAACTGGCTTATCACAAATTATTAAAGCTGGTTTTAGTTTGCTAAATCTCATTTCATTTTTTACCGTAGGGCCAAAAGAGTGCCACAGCTGGGTTTTGCCAAAAGGGCTCACCGCTCCTAAGGCGGCGGGGGTTATTCATACCGATTTTGAAAAAGGTTTTATTCGGGCCGAAACTATTTCTTACCTCGATTATATTCAATTTAACGGCGAAGAAGGTTGTAAAAATGCTGGTAAATTAAGGCTAGAAGGCAAAGAATATATTGTGCAAGATGGTGATGTTTTTCATTTTCGTTTTGCTAATTAACTTTTTATTTATTTTATGGAAGATCTTATCGGTTACGACGAAATTGTTGAAAATTCAATGAGGCTAGTAATTTGCGAGGTGCTAAAAAAAGTTGCCAACAATGGCTTGCCAGGTAAGCATTACTTTTTAATTGGTTTTCTTACCAAATTTCCAGGGGTAAAAATTCCTGCTCATCTGCTTGAAAAATACCCAGAAGAAATGACTATCGCCATTCAGTTTCAGTTTAAATCTATGTTGGTTGAGCCAGAGCATTTTCGCATCGTTTTGTTTTTTAGTGGTAAGCCAGAAACTTTGGTTATTCCGTATCGGGCAATCACTTCTTTTGCCGATCCTTCGATGAATTTTTCGTTAAAATTTAATGTTGAATATGCCGAAGAAGAGCCTCATGATGTTTCGCAAAGCTCTTCTGCCAACCAGCCAGATCACCTCGCCATTACTGGCTCTTCAAACATTATTTCATTTTCTGATTTTCGCAATAAACCAAACAAAACTTAATTATGCTATTTACTGGTTTGCTTATTTTTAGCTATTTGCTGGGCAGTGTGCCTTTTGGCTTGCTTTTGGCAAAAATTTTTGCCTCCACCGACATTCGCAATTTTGGCTCAAAAAATATTGGGGCAACCAATGTTAACAGGGTTTTAGGCAAAAAACTCGGCATTGCCACTTTTTTGCTTGATGCTTTGAAAGGAGTGGTGGTAATTTTGCTGGCTAAATATTATTTTCACCTTGATTTTACTAGCTTGGTAGCTATTGCAGTTATGGCAGTTTTAGGGCATATTTTTTCGATTTATTTAAAATTCAAAGGTGGTAAAGGAGTGGCTACTTTCTTGGCTTGCAGTGTTGCTTTACAGCCATTTTTAGGCTTGGCTGGTTTGTTTTTATGGCTTAGTATTTATTTGATTTTTAAAATATCTTCGCTTGCTGGTATTTTTTCTTGCCTAATTATTGGCTTATTAGCTGGTTTATTTGGCTTTACTGTTTGGCAACATTTATTGTGGCTTGCTTTGGCAATAATCATTGTTGCTAAACATTACCAAAACATTATTCGCTTACTTAACAACACCGAAAAATAAACAGTAATATGGCAAAATTAGTAGTAGCTCTTGATTTTCCCAACATCGACTTAGCCTTAAATTTAGTCGATAAACTAGGTTCAGCGGTTGATTTTTATAAAATTGGCCTTGAGTTAATGATGACAGGCAACTATTTTACCCTGCTTTCTGCCCTCGAAAAAAGGCAAAAAAAAATCTTTGCCGATCTCAAACTTTACGATATTCCGCAAACCGTAGGCAAGGCGGTGGCAAATCTCACTTCTTATAACATTGAGCTACTTACTATTCACACAGCCAATGCCGAAATGATGCTTTCTGCCAACGAAAATAAAAAACATCTCAAAATTATTGCAGTAACCGTGCTTACTAGCTTAAATGAGCAAAACTTACTTGAAATGGGCTTTGATGCTAACATTAGCTTGCCAAATTTAGTTTGCCAAAAAACCAAGCTAGCTCTACAATGCGGGCTAGATGGAGTGGTGGCTTCTGCTCTTGAAACAAAAATTTTAAGAACAAATTTTGGCAACAATTTTGCTATCAT
>RFXY01000195.1 GCA_009921385.1 Pseudomonadota bacterium | reverse complement strand
ACAGCAAATTTTAGCTTCTCAAAATAAGCCAATATTTTTTAGCAATATAGCTATTAAAAACCTTGATTTATTTCAAAATAAAAAGTTGTTTGCTTTTTGTGGCTTGGCCTATCCAGAAAAATTTTTTCAACTACTCAAAAAACATAATTTACAACTAGCAGAAACCAAAGTTTTTGCCGATCATTATGCCTACAGCAATACCGATCTGCAAAAAATTATCAATCATAGCAAAAGTCTTGGTCTCACTCCCATCACCACCAAAAAAGATTGGGTAAAATTTTCGGCAGAAATACAACAGCAAATCGCTTATCTAGATATCAAATTAATATTTGACAACGAAGAATCGCTAGTTAAAATGATTAAAAAAATTTTATAAAACTTTAATTTTGTGTTAAAACAACTTCGCTATTTACTTGAAACAATCTTGGTGCTTTTTGGGCTGATGTTTTTTCGAATTTTTCCTGTTAATTTTATTGGCAATATCGCTGGTAAAATAGCCATTTTTGTTGGCAAAAAATTAAAAGTGCAAAAATTAGCCTACAACAATCTATCTTTAGCTTTTCCACACAAAAACAACAGCGAAAAACAGCAAATTCTAACCAAAATGTGGTTTAATTTGGGCAAAATTATTGCAGAATTTGTGCATATCGGCGGTATGTCTGGTCAAAAATTAGCCAAATTTGTTGCCATAAATCAGCAAACTCAACAACAATTAAAACAACTAAAGCAACAAAAAACTGGTGGCATTATTTTTTCTGCACATTTTGGCAACTGGGAAATTGGCCCTAAAACCCTGCTAAATCAAGGCTTAAAAGTGCATACCGTTTATCGCCCGCTCAACAATCCTTGGGTCGAATTTTTTACCGCTAAACTTCGAGGGGTTTCTTTGATTAAAAAAGGCACTCAAGGCAACAGGCAAATTATTAATGCCATCAAAAAAGGTGAGTGGGTCATTATTTTGGCCGATCAAAAAATTAGCGACGGCATTTTGGTTGATTTTTTTCATCAACCCGCCATTACCTCGGCTTCACTGGCAAAAATCGCCCTTAAATATCAAGTTCCTTTGGTTTTGGGCTATATTTTACGAAAAAATCAACAATTTTCTTTTTCGCTACACCTAGAAAAACCGCTTGCAATAAACAATTTAAGCAATAATCAACAAAATCTACAAAAACTTACTTTACAAATAAATCAAAGCTTAGAAAATATCATTAGCAAAAATCCAGAACAATGGTTTTGGGTTCATAACCGCTGGAAAAAATAATCTTTTATTAATCTATGAAAAAAATGTTTAGTCTTCTTTTATTATTTTGCACTTTTTCTTGTGCTTTTTTTAACAACAAATCAAGAGATATTGCTATTAACAGCAACCCAACCAATGCCCAAATCATCATCGATGGTCAAAGCCATGGCTACACTCCAGCAATTTTAAATTTGCCTGTCAAAGAATATAACATAACCTTAGTTAAACCAAATTATGGTTCTGCTAATTTTAACACTCCAATTTGGTGGGGCACTTTTCCTACCAATATTTATGGCTCAACAACCGCCAACGGAGTTAGGTGTATGCTTGATTCTGCAGTGGTAATCACTTTTTTTACTGGTCATTGTGCCGATTTCAAACAAAAAGTGCATAACATCACTATCAACAACAATCAGCAAAACATCAACACTCCCCAAACAACTCTCAAACGATATTATTAATTTTATGCCAATTGCTAAAGAAAATTTATTTGCTCTTTTAAAAAAATCTTTTCCTTCTGCCGAAATTATTATTGATTCTTTAGTCGACGATAACGATCATTACAGCATCACAATTATTGACAGTTCTTTTGCCAATCAAAGCAAAATTATGCAACACAAAATGGTTAACAAAGCACTCGAATCGGTGCTTAACACCAACATTTTACATGCTGTGCAAATTAAAACCATTGCCAAAAGAGAAATATAAAAAAACTCGATCTGAATTCCCCTTTTTTAGAAGGGGTGGCACGAAGTGCCG
>RFXY01000194.1 GCA_009921385.1 Pseudomonadota bacterium | reverse complement strand
AATTGCAGATGAACAAGGTATCAATTGCAGTAGTTGTGGCACTCTTGCTAACAGTAGCTATTCTGTTATAAGCGGATCACATGGCGACACAGCGATTTGCGACCCTGGCTACACCTCTCGGACAGGAGGAAATATAACCTGCAATAATGGTAGCTGGAGTGGTAGTTGCAGTGTTGACTTCTGGTTTATGTAATAAATCGTTATGAAATTCGATGGCAATAACTGTTCGGCTCACCGCTCCACAGCAAGTTCATCTCGATAGTGCTCTATTTTGGCTTATGCTAGGCAGGATCGCAAATTTGCTAAATTTACTAAAAAAAGTTGCTGGGTATTAGCAAATAATATTCGCCGTTGCCATACATTTTTGAGGCTTTTTCTTCTGCTTCTTTGCCACTACCAAAAAAAATATCGCCCCTGCCTAGGCCTTTAATGGCAGAGCCAGTATCTTGAGCCAGCATCAGTTTATGAAAATTTTGGTTGTCAATTTCTACCCACAACAAACTGCCGTAGGCAACAAGATCGTCATCGATTGCTAGTGATCTTTCGGCGGTAAGTGGCACTCCAAAAGAGCCAACTACCTGCTTGCTATCAGACAAAGAAAAGAAAATATAAGAAGGATTAAGGTTGAAAATTTCTGTTTGTTTTTCGGGGTTTTGATGTAGCCAGTGCTTGATGGCAAGCGGGTTGATGTTGTCAGAAGTTAAGATGCCGTTTTTTAGCAAATAATTGCCAATCGCCACAAACTGCTGGTCGTTTTTTTTGGCATAAGCCAGTTTTACTTGCTGTTGATTTGGCAAAATCACTGTGGCAGAGCCTTGAATGTGAGTAAAAAACAAGTCTACCGCATTGTCAACATAAAGCAATTCGAGTTTTTTATTTTCTAAAGCTCCTTCGTTAATTTGTTTTCTGGTGGTGGCGAAATCAAACCAGTTTTTGCTTGGCAAGCCATAAACAGGATATTGATATCGAGCATTTTGTGTGTAGCTACCAAACAAAGTTGCTTCGTAATAGCCAGTGAAAAGCTTGTTTTGTTGTTTGCCTTCAATTTTAAACACTCGAAACCAGTTTTCAAAAAAGTTTTTTGCCTGTCTGTCGCCCAAATTGCTAATAGCCTCGGCGATTTGGCAAACATCGTAGTAATCGGCAGGAGTGATTTTTAGAATTGAGCCGTTCATTGGCTTGGTTTGCTCTAATTTTGCCATTTTATGGCAAGAATGTAAAAAAGCCTGCAAAGCCTCTAAATGATTATCGCTCTGCCAGTTATTTAGTTGCGAAAAATGTTGTTCTTTTAAAGTAAAATTATTGTGCTTAACAACAACTTTTTCTGTTAGAAAACAACCGTTTAAAGCGATAAAAACCAGAGTTATTCTTTAGCAATAGATTATCTGGAGCTAAATGAATTAATTACTCAGGTTAAAGCACCAACGCTTCGCAAAACCATGCAGCATTTTACAACTGAGCTAAAACAGCTTCATAATATCTTGATACTAATCTAAAAAAGCTGTTTGAAATATTCCAAACAGCTTTTTGTTAATTTTGCTTACGTTTAAAAAACCAGCTAGTGATAAAACTCACAATGAGAAAGCCAAAAATCACATATAAACCCGAATTATATTTATGCCAGCTATCTTGATCTGCAGCATCAAAAAACCAACTTTGTACAGCACTTAATCCTGCATTATGATTCATCACTTTAAGCTGGGTACGCGCAATAAAATCACCAACCGTTGGTTGTTCAACCATTCCTGACATAATGTAAGTAAACGTCAAAACAAATGAAGTTGCCATCGGCTTAAGCCGTTCATCACTGATGTTTTCTTGCAAGCATTGAAAGGCTAAAATTGAACCACTGCAGCCAATACCAAACAAGAAACTCACAACAGCAATAATAACATGAGCAAATTGTGACTCAAATTTAACAAAAAGAATCAAGCTAAACATAGCAACAGTTAATGCTCCCATAATACGCGCTGGAAAAACATAGTTTTTGATCTTCTGTGCCCAATATC
>RFXY01000193.1 GCA_009921385.1 Pseudomonadota bacterium | reverse complement strand
ACTTTCAGGCCTGAAAGTAAAATAACACTAAACAAATCAATTTTCGCCCATCAACAAAGAAGTGTCGCCGTAAGAGTAAAAGCGGTAGTGGTGGTTGATGGCATGGCGGTAGATATCAACAGCATTTTGCTTGCCAACAAAAGCCGAAATTAACATAAAAAGTGTTGATTTCGGCAAGTGAAAGTTGGTAAGCAAGCCGTCGACTATCTTAAATTGATAGGGCGGGTAAATAAAAATATCGGTGCTTTCGCTTTTTGCTTGCAAACTACCGTGCTTGCTTGCCACCGCTTCAAGCACTCGCAGTGCGGTGGTGCCAACCGCAATAATTTTTCGCCCTTCTTTTTTGGCTAAATTAATAATATCGGCGGTTTCTTGGCTCAACACAAAGCTTTCGTGATGCATTTGATGGTCGACAATTTTGCTGGTTTTTACAGGCAAAAAAGTGCCCGCCCCCACATTTAGGGTGACAAAAGTTTGAGTGATATTTTTTTGTTTTAATGTATCTAAAATTTCTTGATTAAAATGCAGGCCAGCCGTGGGAGCGGCCACCGCCATGCCGTTTTTGGCATAGATTGTTTGATAGTTTTGGCTATCTCGTTCGCCAGTTTTTTTGATGTAGGGTGGCAGGGGCATCGACCCGAACAACTCTAGCTTTTCTAGCAATTTGTCATTAGGGCAAGAAAATTGCAAGGTAAGAAAATTGCTGTTTTTTGCCAAAACGGTAGCAGAAAAATTGTCGCCGATCTGCAATAAATCGCCCACCTGCACTTTTTTTAGGGGTTTTGCCAATGCGGTCCAGCAAGAATTTTGTTGAAAATCGTTGCTAATTTGTTGATTGAGATTAAAATTTAAAATTGCTTGATTTCTTGCAATCGTGGCGGTAAGCTTTGCCTTAATTACTTTGGCATCGTTAAACACCAAAACACAATTTTGTGGCAAAAAATTAACCAAATTTTTTACTGTGGCATCAACAATTTTTTGTTGGCAAAACACCAGCATTTTAGTGTTTGCCTTGCTTGGCGAGGGCTCTTGAGCAATCAAATGTGGCGGTAAATCAAAATCAAAATCGCAAGTCAACATATGGAAAATAAAACAAACTTTGGTTTTAAAATTGTCGATTCTATCAATAAATCTCATTTAGTGCAAGCAATTTTTTCGGCAGTTGCTCCTAAATATGATTTAATGAACGATCTAATGAGTGCCGGCATTCATCGCCTCTGGAAAAACACCATGATTAACCATCTTAATTTTACTCAACATAAAAATATACTCGATCTAGCCTCGGGCACAGGCGACATTGCCCTAAAAATCACCAAACAAGCCCAAAAAATTAGTGCCCAAAATTTTTCTATTAATTTTTCTATCACACTTTCTGATCTCAACCCAGAAATGCTCCAAATTGCCAAAGCTAAAGCGATTGATGGCAATTTATTTCGGCACCTTGATTTTGTTGTTGCCAATGGCGAAAATTTGCCGTTTGCCGACGATAGTTTCGATGCAGTAACTGTTGCTTTTGGTTTGCGAAACTTTACCAACCTTGGCTTGGGCTTGTCTGAAATTTACCGAGTTTTAAAACCGCAGGGCAAATTTATTTGCCTTGAATTTTCTAAAATCAACGATTTGTGGCTACAAAAACTCTACGATTTATATTCGTTTAAAATTATTCCCAAAATTGGCGGGTTGGTGCTAAACGATGTTGATTCCTACCAATATTTAGTAGAAAGTATTAGGGTTTTTCCAGATCAAGAAAATTTTTTGCAATTAATTAATCAAGCAGGTTTTGTTAATAGTGGTTACCAAAATTTATCTTGCGGTGTTGCCTGCTTGCATTATGGCTATAAAAACTAACCGCAAAAATAATGGGTTAAAACCTCTTGTTTCAAAAAGTGGCACGATAAACAAATTGTCCAACAGGTTGCTGGAAAATTGCCTTGGGGACATATTCCACAAATAAATACAGCACTTCGATCTAATCACCCTCCCGCTTTACGGGAGGGTCGAACTGCCATCGGCAGTTCGGGGAGGGGT
>RFXY01000192.1 GCA_009921385.1 Pseudomonadota bacterium | reverse complement strand
TGCTGGCAAAACCACCACCACCGAAAGAATTTTATTCTACACAGGCAAATCTCACAAAATTGGCGAAGTTCACGATGGCGCAGCCACTATGGATTGGATGGCTCAAGAACAAGAAAGAGGCATCACCATCACTTCTGCGGCCACTACTTGCTTTTGGAAAAATCATCGCATTAACATTATCGACACACCTGGTCACGTTGATTTTACCATCGAAGTTGAAAGATCGTTAAGAGTTCTTGATGGGGCTGTTGCTGTGTTTGATTCGGTTGCCGGTGTTGAGCCACAATCTGAAACTGTCTGGAGACAAGCCAATAAATATAAAGTGCCAAGAATTTGCTTTGTCAACAAAATGGATCGAGTTGGTGCCAATTTTTATCGCTGTGTCGAAATGATGAAAACTCGCCTTGGCGCTAGAGCAATACCCATTCAATTACCAATCAACGAAGCCGAAAATTATGGTGGCTTAATCGATCTAGTTAAAATGAAAGCCGTGGTTTGGAAAGACGAAACTATGGGTGCCGACTACACTTATGAAGAAATTCCACAAGATTTGCAAGAAAAAGCTAAACAATATCGCGAACAACTAGTTGAAGCCGCGGTTGAGCAAGATGATGCATTGATGGATAACTATCTCAATGGCAAAGAAATTTCCGAAGAAGATCTAAAAAAATGCATCAGAAAAGCAACTGTTGCTGGCGCTTTTGTGCCTGTAATTAACGGCACGGCCTTTAAAAATAAGGGAGTACAAACTTTGCTTGATGCTGTGGTCGATTATTTGCCAAGCCCAAAAGATATCAAAGAAATTCCTGCCATCAACTTAAAAGACGAACAACCAATCGCAATTGATTGCGGCAATCAAAAATTTGCAGGCTTAGCCTTTAAAATTATGACCGATCCTTTTGTTGGCTCTCTTACTTTTGTCAGAATCTACTCTGGGGTGCTAAGTGGTGGAACTGGGGTTATTAATACCACCAAAAACAACAACAAAGAAAGAATTGGTCGAATATTGCTTATGCATGCCAATAATCGCGAAGATATTAAAGAGGCTTATGCTGGCGATATTGTTGCCTTGGCTGGTTTAAAAAACACCACCACAGGCGATACCTTGGTTGAGCCAGACAACAATATAATTCTTGAGAGAATGATCTTTCCAGAGCCTGTAATTGAAGTTTCGGTTGAACCAAAATCAACTGCCGATCAAGAAAGAATGGGTATGGCTCTTTCTCGCTTGGCCTCTGAAGATCCTTCTTTAAGAATTGAATCCGATAAAGAATCTGGTCAAACCATTTTAAAAGGTATGGGTGAATTACACCTCGAAATTATTATCGACAGAATGAAAAGAGAGTTTAAGGTCGATGCCAACATTGGTCAGCCAAAAGTTGCTTACCGTGAAGCCATCACCAAATCTACCGAAATCGATTACACTCACAAAAAACAATCTGGCGGTGCCGGTCAATTTGCCAAGGTTAAAATTATTTTCGAACCACTAGAAGCCGATAACAAAGAAAATTTTATCTTTGAAAGTGAAGTTGTGGGTGGTAGAGTGCCAAAAGAATATATTCCTGGTGTTGAAAAAGGCTTAACATCAGCCAAAGAAACTGGTGTTTTAGCTGGCTATCCTGTTGTTAGACTAAAAGCAAGGCTTATTGATGGCGCTTATCACGATGTTGACTCTAGTGTTTTGGCTTTTGAAATTGCCGCACGATCTGCTTTTCGCGAAGCAATGCAAAAAGCTGGTGCCATCATTCTTGAGCCAATCATGAAGGTAGAAGTCGTAACTCCCGAAGATTATATGGGTGATGTAATTGGCGATATCAATTCAAGAAGAGGGCAAATTCAAAATCTCGAAGCTCGAGATGTAACACATGTTATTACTGCTAAAATTCCGCTTTCATCAATGTTTGGTTATGTCAATAACCTTCGTTCTTTATCGCAAGGTAGAGCAAGTTATAGCATGGAGTTTGAGTGCTACGAAGCTGTGCCAGCGCACATTGCCGAAGAAATTAAAGCAAAAAAAGCCTAGTTTTT
>RFXY01000191.1 GCA_009921385.1 Pseudomonadota bacterium | reverse complement strand
CAAATTGACCATTGGCGGCACGACGGGTATTTCAACACTGACCATTACTAGCAATAACCAGTTCACCGAACTTGCCAGCACCAAGACAGTTGCCCATACCATTGCCCTTGGCACAACCACACAAACCTTTGGCAAATGGTCTGTCACAGGAACTTCTGGCAACGTCGTTACTCTAACGGGTACAGGAACTTCTCACGTTCTCGCTGGTGCAGCAACTTCAGGGATTGACTACTTGGCGATGGGCAGCATTGGCTTTGCCGCTACCTCTCCTGGTGAGTTCTACGCTGGTGCCAACTCCACAGGAACGGCTTCTGCGCCTGTCTATAGAACCGCTACGCCCTCAGCAACCACACGCTACTGGGTTGGTGGCACAGGCACATGGGATGCCACAACCACAACTAACTGGAGTACGACCTCTGGTGGTCTTGGGGGCGCTGGGCCACCAACATCCGCTGATAACGTCATCTTTAACAACCTATCCAATGCTACAGCCTATGCTGTAACGATAGGAACCAATGCAGTTGCAGCAGACATAACGATTGCTGGCCCTGCTACGGGCAACGTCACTATTACCTCTGGAGCTACGGCGGTAATCAACTGCTATGGTAGTTGGTCAAGTACTGCTACAGGAATTACGTTCACCACCACAACCGGTGCAGCCATAAACTTCTTGGCGACCACAACCGGCAAAACTGTCACCACAAATAACGTGACGCTGGGAGCAATGGCAATCACCTTTAATGGGGTTGGTGGCGGGTGGACTCTTGGAAGCGCATTCACTCACACCAATGTCATTACGGTAACTAACGGCGCATTTAGTACCGGAAACTTTAACATTGGTAGCGGAGGTTTTTCCAGTTCAAATAGCAATACCCGCACGGTCACGCTTGGAAGTTCCACGCTTACGATAACTGGTACTGCTGCATGGACGTTTACCACCACAACCAACCTAACATTTAGCGCGGGAACGTCCACAATTACCTGTAGTGGTGCAAGTCCTTCATTTCTGGGCGGAGGTTTAACTTACAGCACAGTTAGCTTTACAAGTACAGCCACTGGTACAACAACAATAACCGGAGCAAATTCATTTACTACTTTGTCTCAAGCTACAGTAGCTGCGGCTGGGCTTCGGTTTGTTAGCCTTGCAGCAGACCAAACAGTCAGTGGTACTTTGACTTTAAGCAACGGCGCAGCAGCAAACCGCCGTATGTTTGTCAACAGCAGTGTCACAGGTACTCCCCGCACACTTACCGTTGCTACGCTTACCGCACTGGTTGATGTGGATTTTCAGGACACTATTGCCGCCGGGGCCTCTTCTCCTTGGTCTGGAACTCGTTTGGGTAACTGCTTAGGCAACACCAACATCACATTTGGAGCAGGGGCAAATAAATACTTTCGCAGCGTAAGTGGCGCAAGCGCAAACTGGTCAGGCACTGTATGGTCAACATCCTCGGCTGATACCGCAACACCAGCGGTAAACGATTTTCCGTTAGCGCAAGATACAGCCATTATTGATAACGCAGGGGCTACTGTAAATAACGGTTTACGTACTGGGAATACCGTTACGATAGACGGAAACTGGAACATGGGGACTCTGAGCTTTAGTGGGCGCACAGTGGCGTTTAACTGGACTCAAGGCAACTTTGACCCCACCATATACGGAAACGTGACGCTCACTTCGTCCATGACAATGACTACGGTGTCAGGAAACCCAAACTGGACTTTTTCTGGGTCAGGATTAACCCAAACAGTAGATTCAGCAGGCATAACGCTGCGCCTTAGCAATTTTATAGTTGACTCACTTGGTGGCACAGTTTCTTTGGCTAGAGACACTACTGTAGAACTAATTGCCACTTCTAATGGAACTTCAACACTTACCCAAGGAACCCTAAGCTTAGGCAGTTTTACGCTGACAACGGTAGCTTTTGTCTCAAGCAACAGCAACACCAGAGTATTGGCGTTTGGCACAGGCAAAATTGTCTTAACTGGCACAAACATTACTGTATGGTCTAGTAGTGTGTCAACAGGTCTAACCATGA
>RFXY01000020.1 GCA_009921385.1 Pseudomonadota bacterium | reverse complement strand
TCTGCTGGTGTCACCGTGCCAACCATCAACAATAACCGTGACATCAATGTTGATAATATCGCCATTTTTTAAAAGTTTATCGTTAGGAATGCCGTGACAAACCACATGATTAACCGAAGTGCAAATAGATTTAGGAAAGCCCTTATAATTTAGCGGGGCAGGAATGGCACCAGCAGAAATAATTTTTGCATGGCACAAATCGTTTAGCCGATTGGTGTTAACCCCTACCTGCACAAAAGGAGTTATATAATCAAGAACCTCGCAAGCTAATTTGCCTGCCACCCGCATTTTTGCAAAATCTTGCTCTTGATGAATGGTGATTTTCATAAAAAAACTAAGATTTTCTTTGCTTTAAAACCGCTTGAGCTGCAGCCAGTTTAGCAATTGGCACTCGATAAGGCGAGCAAGAAACATAATTTAAGCCAACTTGCTGACAAAACTCAATAGAAGCAGGGTTGCCACCGTGTTCGCCACAAATGCCGAGCTTGATGTCTGGCCGAGTTGATTTGCCTTTTTCGGTAGCGATTTTGATAAGCTCGCCCACACCTTCGCAATCGAGCTCGGCAAAAGGGTCGGAGGTTAAAATATTGTCTTTTTGATAATGCCCCAAAAAGTTGCCGGCATCGTCTCGAGAAAGCCCAAAAGTGGTTTGAGTGAGATCGTTGGTGCCGAAACTAAAAAATTCGGCTTCTTTGGCAATTTGGTTAGCAATAATCGCCGCTCTTGGCAGTTCTATCATAGTGCCAATCATATAAGAAATCTCGATTTTATTTTCTTGCTCGACTTGTTTGGCAACATCAATAATGAGATTTTTAATAATTTGAATTTCTTTATAAGTGGCAACCAACGGCACCATCACTTCTAGCAAAACATCGGCATTGTGTTGCTTTTTTGCCAAAACCGCGGCTTCAAAAATTGCTCTTGCTTGCATTTGGTAAATTTCGGGATAAGAAATGCCAAGCCTGCAACCGCGATGCCCCAACATTGGGTTGTGCTCTTGCAATTGGTGGTTTCGCTGTCTGATGTAGCTGGTTTCTACTTGTAAAATTTTTGCCAATTCAATTATTTCGTGATCTTTGTGTGGCAAAAATTCGTGCAACGGCGGGTCGAGCAACCTGATGGTAACTGGCAAACCACTCATAATTTTAAAAATTTCAAGAAAATCTTGCCTTTGCATTGGCAAAATTTTATCGAGAGCCTCTTTTCTTTTTTCGACAGTTTCGGCTAAAATCATTTGCCTTACAGCGATAATACGATCTTCGTTAAAAAACATATGCTCGGTTCGGCACAAACCAACTCCTTCGGCACCAAAATTTCGGGCAGTTTGACAATCGAGAGGAGTTTCGGCATTGGTGCGAACTTTGAGCTGGCGAACTTCATCGGCCCAAGACATTATGGTTTGAAACTCGGCAGATAGTTGCGGTTGCAAAGTTGGCACCAAGCCCAAAATGACATCACCATTTGAGCCGTTGATGGTGATAATATCGCCTTCACAAACCTTGGAATTGCCAATAATCAAAAACTTTTTTTCGTAATCGATATGCAAATTATTTGCCCCCGAAACACAAGGAGTACCCATGCCTCTTGCCACCACCGCCGCATGAGATGTCATACCACCTCGAGCGGTTAAAATGCCTTGCGAAACATGCATACCTTTAATATCTTCTGGGCTAGTTTCAATTCGCACCAAAATAACTTTTTCGCCATTTTCGGCTCTTTTTTCGGCCATTTGCGAAGAAAAAACCACCACACCAGAAGCGGCACCTGGAGAAGCTGGCAAACCCTTGGTTAAAACTTGCATTTTTGCCTTAGGATCGAGTGTTGGGTGCAAGAGCTGATCGAGGCTAGCGGGATCGAGCCTTAGCAAAGCTTGTTCTTTGGTTATTGACCCTTCTTTTACCATATCGACGGCTATTCTGATGGCAGATTGCGCAGTTCGTTTGCCGTTTCTGGTTTGCAAAAGCCACAGCTTGTTGTTTTGAATAGTAAATTCAATATCTTGCATATCTTGATATCGCTTTTCTAACACAGAGCAGAGATTTATTAGTTCGGCAAAAACTGTCGGCATTGTTTCTTCCATGGCAGGCAAAGTTGAGCCGAGGCTTTTTTTGCCAGCGATAGTAATTGATTGAGGAGTTCGAATGCCTGCAACAACATCTTCGCCTTGAGCATTGATAAGATATTCGCCGTATAAATCGTTAAGACCAGTAGAAGGGTTTCGAGTAAAAGCCACCCCCGTTGCCGAAGTTTCGCCCAAATTGCCAAAAACCATTGCCTGCACATTAACTGCGGTGCCCCAGCTAGCAGGAATGTTATTTAAAGAGCGATAAGTGATGGCACGATCGTTCATCCAAGAGTCAAAAACTGCTTTAATCGCCCCCCAAAGTTGTTGATAAACATCTTGTGGAAAAGGCTTGCCTGTGTGCTTTAAAACTTCTTGTTGATAAAGCGAAACAATTTCTTGCAAATGCTGTGCGGTAAGCTGAGTATCGGCAATTAAAGAATGCTCTTCTTTTTTTTCTTGCAAAATGGCTTCAAAATTATGGTGATCTATTTCAAGCACCACCGATGCATACATTTGAATAAACCTGCGGTAAGAATCAAAAGCAAAGCGAGGATTGTTGCTGTTTTGAGCCAAACCAAGCACTGTTTTATCGTTTAAACCCAAGTTTAAGATGGTGTCCATCATGCCAGGCATTGAAGCTCTAGCACCAGATCTAACAGAAAAAAGTAGTGGATTGGTTTCGCTACCAAATTGCAAATGATTGTTTTGCTGATTAGCATTGATAGCTTGTTGTAAATTTTTGGTTGCCAACTCAACTTGTTGCTCTAAATTCTCAGGAAATTGGCGATTGTGGTTGTAAAAAGCAGTGCAAACATCGGTGGTGATAGTAAAACCAAGGGGCACAGGCAAACCCATTTTTGACATTTCTGCCAAGTTGGCACCTTTGCCACCAAGGAGATTTTTCATTGATGCATTGCCTTCTGCCTTGCCATCACCAAAAGAATAAACAAATTTATTAGACATAAAAAATAAGTTGTGTGAAAAACACCATAATTAAAGATTTTACTTCTTATTTTAACAATCTTAATTTTAGATAGCAAAACATTTTTTTTAGAAATTGCTAATACCAATTTTAATTTTTTAATTCTCTTTTTTTTAGAAGGGTTGCACGCGATAGCGGGCGGGGCAGTGTTGGCAAGCAGTGGAAATGATATTATTTTGCAGGAAGTTTATATTCTGGAATATTTATTTGCTTGTCTTCTTGAAAAAGAATTTTATCGTCTTTTCTGATTAATAATTTTAAATCCCAAGCACCTATAACAGGCAAATAAACATCGTAAGCAACATAAAAACCATCAACCAATTGCAAGGTGCGATAAAAATTATATTGTGGCTTGGCTTTATTTAAGAAAAAAGCCTCGATATAGGCCCCTTCAACCTCGCCATCTTTGCCTTCAAGAGAAATAAAAGCATTGTAGCTATTTGGAGAGTTTGGCGAAGGTTTAACTTCGAAGTGAAGTTCATAGCCAGCTTTTTTGTAAGAATCAAAAATTTTGATAGTTTTATTATATTCAACCCCTTTTAAAAAAGCATTTTCAACCACAGGTGCATTGTTGAAACGATTGGCTAAAAATAAATAACCAATATTCACTAGCACTACAACAACAAACATCCCTAAAATGCTATACAACCAATTAATTTTTGTAGAAAGTTTCATGGTAATTTTCGATTAAATTTTGCAAGGTTAGATAAGGCATATTGCATATCTTGTTTAATTTTATTGTATTGAAAATTTATTGTCGCTTGTTTTGCAATAAAAATGTAATCGGTATGCTGTTGTTTAAGGGTGCTATTAAGATTACAAAAACAACTTCTAAATCTTCTTTTGATGAGGTTTCTTTCTACCGCTAGTTTACTGGCCGTTTTTGAAACTACCAAGCCAAAACGACAAAATATTTTTGCTTTTTTTCGCTGATTATCGCAAAAGTAAAAACTATTAGTTGGAGTTGCTAATAGAGTAAAGCTGTTGGTGTGAAATTTTGTGGTTAGTTTGTTGTTTTTTTGATTAAAATCTGCTGATTTTTTGATGGACAAAATTTTCATAATATATTTATATTAAAAACAACAGATTTTAACTTATACACAGTTCGATCTAAATTACCCCTTCTTGTAGCAAGTGGTGCCTGCGATAGCCGGCGGGGTAGTGTCGGGAGCAGTTCTCGGTCAGAATTCTCCTTCTTGCAGAAGGGGTGTCGACCGAAAGCCGACGGGGTAATGTCGGCAAGCCACGGTAAGATCTACTCGAAAAACCATCTGCGATCGCCTCCCAACACGACCTTGGTCTTTTTCCGTAGGGCTAATCGCTTATGGAAAAATCTACCCCTTCCAAAGGAAGTGTAATTTAGATCAAAGTGCGTTTTTAATTGGTGCAAATAGTTAACATTTGCAAAAAAATTTGCTAATGTTAAACAGACAAAGATTCTCTGCCTTTAAATCTTCTGCGAGAAAGCACTCTTCTGCCGTTGGCGGTTGCCATGCGAGAACGAAAACCGTGTCTTCTTTTACGTACGATTTTACTAGGTTGCCAAGTTCTTTTCATAGGATGATGATGTTAAAAATTGAATACTATTTTTGTTCGATTTTTTTGATTGCCGAAAACAATCTAGAAAGCTTGCGTGAAGCTGTGTTAAGTTTAATAACTTTTTTGCTTACACCTCTAGAAATTTCTGGCTCAAGATTTTTAAAAGCCTCTAAAGCTTTTTGTTTGTCTTGATTTTTAATTGCAAGGTCTACTTTTTTAATAAAAGTTCTGATGCGATTAATTCTAGAAGTGTTAACAACATTTTTTCTTTCGCTTGCTCTTAAGGCTTTTTGTGCCGACTTAGTGTTTGCCATATTAAAATTATCAATTTGGTATTATTCTAAAAACCTATTTCGAGGTTAAAAAATTTATTTTAATCGTAAATAAATAATTAGCAAGTAATTTTTTTTAAACCTTGCAAATAAGCTTGCAAAGCCTCTGGCACCTCAACCGAACCATCTTGATTTTGATAGTTTTCTAAAATAGCCACCAAAGTTCGGCCCACCGCCAAAGAAGAGCCGTTGAGAGTGTGGGCAAAAAAATTATTGTTGTCTTGTTTATATTTAATGTTCGCCCTTCTTGCCTGAAAATCGCCACAGTTAGAACAGCTAGAAATTTCACGATATTTATTTTGCGAAGGCAACCAAACCTCTAGGTCGTAGGTTTTTTGGGCACAAAAACCCATATCGCCAGTGCAAAGCAAAACTTTTCGAAACGGCAAGCCAAGTTTTTGCAACACCGTGCAAGCTATTTTTGTCATTCTTTCGTGCTCTTCTTGCGAATTTTGAGCGGTGGTAATTGAAACTAGTTCAACTTTTTTAAATTGATGCTGACGAATCATGCCTTTAGTGTCTTTACCTGCGGCCCCTGCCTCTTGACGAAAACACGGAGTGTAGGCGACAAATCGTAGTGGCAATTGCTTAACATCGAGTATTTTGTTGGCAACCAAATTAACTAAAGAAACTTCACTAGTTGGAATTAGCCAATAATCATCTTCGGTTTTAAAGGCTTCTTGGGCAAATTTTGGCAATTGCCCAGCTCTTAACATCGCTTCTTTTTTAACAATATTTGGCGGGGAAACTTCGCAATAATAATAACTTAAAGCGATATCGAGCATAAAATTTGATAAAGCCCGCTCGAGATTTGCCAAGGCACCGCTAAGAGTTGAAAATCTCGCCCCCGACATTAGGGCAGATTGCTCAAAATCAAGCATTTTGAGGTTTTTACCAATTTCATCGTGAGCAAGCGGAGTGAAATTATATTTTCTGATCTCGCCAAAGGTTTCTATGAACACATTTTGCTCTTCTGAAGTGCCAATCGGCACAGAATCTTCTGGTAAATTAGGGATTTGCAATAATAAATTTTCTAGTTCTTGTTCGATATTGTTTTGTTGTTGCAATAATTTTATTTCATCGTTAATTGCTTTTACCTCTTCTGACAAAACATTTGCCTGTTGTTGATTTTGTTGTTTTTTAGCAATGGCAATATTGTTGACAATGCTGTTTTTTTTGGCTTGCAACTCTTGAATTGCTTGTGTTTGTTGTTTTCGCTGGTAATTTAGATCGATAATTTGTTGGGCAGAAAAATTACTGTTGCGATTTTTCATTGCCACATCAAAATTTTGCGGATTTTGACAAACATATTGTAAATTTATCATAATGAAATATTAGTTGAAATTGATGTCGGCATCAAACATTTTGCGGTAAAAACCATTTAAAGCCAGCAATTCTTGATGTTCGCCGTATTCTACTATTTTACCTTGATGGATAAAGGCAATTTTTTGACAATTGCTTAAAAAAGATAAACGATGAGCTACAGTGATTACGGTTTTGTGATTTGCCAATTGATTAATTGACTGCATAACTAGTTTTTGATTTTGATTATCAAGAGCCGAGGTTATTTCATCGAGAAGCAATATGGGAGAATCTTTGATAATTGCCCTTGCCAAAGCAATTCGTTGCCTTTCGCCACCAGAAATTTTCACACCTTTTTCGCCCACCAAAGTATCAATGCCGTCTTTAAAATCTAAAATAAAATGCAAAGCAGGAGTGTTTTCAACCAAAGACAAAACTTGCTGTTTAGTAATGTTTTTGTTGACATAAGAGATATTTTCAAAAACACTGCCCGAAAAAATAAAGCAGTTTTGAGAAATATAGGCAAATTGCTCTCTCAGCAAAGCAAGTGGTAAATCGTTGATGTTGTGATTATTTAACAATATTTGCCCACTAGTTACTTGTTGAAACCTTAGCAATAACTGCAAAATTGTGCTTTTGCCCGAACCGCTCAAACCAACAATGCCAATTTTTTCACCGTAATTAATGTTTAGATTAAAATCGGTTAAAATATTTTGTTGAGTTTTTTCTAAATAATGAAAGCCGACTTGCGAGAAATTAATATCAATTGGTGTTGAAATGGCAATGTTATGTTCGTTGCCATTATTTTGTGTTGTTGGAAAATTTGGTTTTATTGCCAACAGTTCGCCAATTCGCATCAAAGAGCCGCTAGCAGTTTGTATTTGACTAAAAATTTGACTTAAACCAACCAAAGAAGTTGCCATCAGAACAGCATAAAACAAGAAAGACAACAACTCGCCTGCGGTTATTTTGCCCGACAAAACATCGTGCCCACCAACTAAAATGATGACAGAAACCGCCCCAAAAGAAATGGCGATAACCAAAGCAACCAACAAAGCCTTTAAATGTATTTTGTTTAAAGAAGAGTTAACCGCATTATTGCTGTGTTGATTAAAATTAGCGATTTCGCGGTTTTCACACAAATAGGCTTGAATGGTTTGAATGCCGTTTAAGCTTTCTTCGATATGGGCAGCAATAAAAATAATAGGCAAAACCGCCAACAAAATAACTAAAAAAGCCACCAAACTCAACTTGGTATTGGTGAGAAATAAAAATAATAAACCACCAAGAAACAACACTAAATTGCGTAAAAAAAATGAAACAGTGTTGCTGATAATGTTATAAATTATAATAGTATCAACGGTGAGCCTAGAAATAATGTCGCCAGTTTTGGCATTGGTAAAAAAATCTGGAGAAAAAGTTAAAATATGAGCATATAATTTTTGCTTCATGTCGTTAATAACATTTTCGGCAACAGAATTGATAAGAAAAGAACGATAATAACCAGCAACCGCCAAAACAAAAACCGCCAAAACAAAAATAATAATCATCAAGTTAAGATGGGGATCGACACGATTAAAACCATAATCGATAAGATATTTAATGGCTTTACCAAAAAACAAAACCATTATCGCAGTAGTAAATAAAGCAACAAATGCTAAAATAACTTTTTTTCTATAAGGCAAAAAATATGGCAACAAAGACCATAAGCCAAAAGATTTTTCTTTATTCTTGCTCATTTTGTGTTAGTTTTGCATGAGAACCATCGCATAAAATTGGGTGAGAGCTATGTTTACAACCGCAAAAATATAGAGTTTCATTTTTTTCGGCTACGAAAGCTACAGATTTCATCACACTAGAGCCATCTGGATTTTTAAAGGCTTTATGAGCTCCATCACAAAAAGGCTGTTTTGCCGACAAGCCACAAGAACACCAAGAATATTTTTTACCAGCCTCAACTTCAATTGCAAATGGGCTATTTTGAGCTATTTTAGGTAGTTTTGACATAAAATTTTGATTGGTTTAAAGTGTGTGTTAAAAGAAAATTTAGCTCAATAATTTTTTATTTTACAAATTGTTGAACCAAGTCGTTAATTTCAATTTTTTTCTCGTAAATTGCCCTGCCAACAATAACACCAATTATGCCATCTTTTTCATATTTTTTAGCTTGTTTAATGTCGTGTAAAGACGAAATGCCACCCGACATAATTACGGGTATTAACAAGTTTTTGGCAATATTGTGGGTTGATAAATAATCTGGACCGCTTAAAGTGCCGTCTTTTTCAATGTTGGTGTAAATAATGGCAGAAGCGCCACAATATTCAAATTTTTTGGCCAAGTCGCTATCTTTTATTTTGCTACTTTTAACCCAGCCGTCGGTTGCCACAAAGCCGTTGATGGCATCTATGCCAATAACAATTTTTCCGGGAAATTTTTTACAAGCATCGATAACGAGTTTTGGATCTTTGGTAGCCACGGTGCCAAGTATAATTCTATTAACCCCAATTGATAAAAATTTTTCAATATCTTGCAACGAACGAATGCCCCCACCAACCTGCACTGGTATTTTAACCGCCTCAACAATCGATTTGATGACAGAAAAATTAACAGACTTACCAGCAATGGCACCGTCTAGATCAACAACATGCAAAAATTTAAAACCAGAATTTTCAAAGTATATCGCCTGCTCAACTGGAGAATGATTAAAAACAGTTGGAGCAGACATATCGCCTTTAACAAGCCTTACACACTTAGAATCTTTGATATCTATAGCAGGAAATATAATCATTGTTTTGCTTATGTGTTAAGCATTTGCTAACATAGAAGCAACTTCTGATTCACTTCTTGAAACAACTACTTTTGCCAAAATTTCAACAGCCGGATGTAAGTTTAGGTTTATTTGATAAAGACCCACTTCTTTGATTGGTTTTTGCAAGATAATATTGTTTCTTTCTACTTTGTTGCCATTGATAATTTCATTTATTTTTTTGGCAATCAAAGTAGAATTGACCGAACCATATAAATGACCGTCATCAGAGGCATTTTCGATGATAATGATATTTTTTTGCTCTAAAACAGATTTGATAGAATTTGCTAAATCGATAGAATTAGCATTTTGTTGTTCGTATAAATGTTTTTGTGCTTCGAATGTTTTTTGATTTTCTTTTGTTAAGCAAATCGCTTTTTTATTTGGGATGAGAAAATTTTTAGCATAACCATTTTTAACCACAACAACATCGCCAATTTTACCTAATTTAGAATTTGCAGTAAGAATAATTTTCATAAATATTATTGATTAAAATTTAGATCTTTTTTGATTGGCGAAATTAAGGCTAGTTTTCTTGCATGTTTGATTGCTCTAGCAATTGCTCTTTGTTTTTTAAGACCAACATTGGTAATGCGACTTGGCACAATTTTGCCTCTTTCAGATAAAAATTTGTTAAGTAATTTCAAATTTTTATAGTTAATTTCAGACAGAGGATAGTTTTTTAGTGGGCAAGTTTTTTTCTTTCTGATGAATACACTCTGATTAACCAAAGATACTCTTAAAAAAGTATTTTCATTTTCGTGAGTGTTGATGTTGCGAACTGTATTGTTGTTGGTAGTCATATTTTATGCCTCGAATTGAATTTGAGATAAGATGAGATCAAGATTGCTGTTTTCTTCTTTTTTCTCTTTTTTAGCATTAGGATCTTTGATATTAACACACAAAGAAGATTCTTGAGAGTGAGAAGCAACGGCAAAAGTCATAGAACGAATAATGTTTTCGTTGTAGCTCATTATTCTTCTTAATTCAGCAACAGATTGCTTTGTTGATGTGATGTTAAGAAGAATATAATGACCTTTACTATTTTTTTTGATTGGAAAAGCTAAAGTTCTAAGGCCCCAATATTCGTAAGATATTTTACCTTTTTCATCGGTAATAATTTTAGAAAATTTGCCAATTAATGCTTCGATATCATCTGTTGAAAGATCTTGACGAGCAATAAAAACGGTTTCATATAAAGAATGTTGCATTTTTTTGTATTTTCAATTAACAT
>RFXY01000190.1 GCA_009921385.1 Pseudomonadota bacterium | reverse complement strand
CTAAAAATAGCCAAAATTTCTCCTCAAAACTAGCAAAAAATTAAAACAAATTTGGAATTCAACAGTGCCATTATTCAACAACTAAATATAATTTGGGATGCAACAAAATAGTCAATTAAAAAGTTAAAATGGCATAAATTTTCATTTGCTTTTTTACTAAAAAATCATAGAATTTAACCTTGCTTGTTTTAAAAAAAAATCTTTTTATATGCTCGATACTCACCAAAATCAAGAAGTTGTTAAAAATTTTCAACACTTACTTAGTCATTTTTCTTGCGATTTGGCAGAAATAGAAAAAATAATTTTGCAGTCTGCTTCTGGCAAATCTAGTTTAATTGCCGAAATCACCCAAAATCTGTTTAGTTCTGGTGGCAAAAGAATTAGACCAGTGCTATTGTTGGCAACCGCTCAACTTTGTGGCAATCAAAACATTTCTGCTCAACATTATTTGGCATCGGCGTCACGATGATGTTATCGATAACAGCCAGGTTCGTCGAGGCAAAAAAACCGCCAATGCTTTATACGATAACAAAGCCAGCATTTTGGTGGGCGATTATTTATTTTCTTTGGCTTTTCAGTTGATGGTGAAAACTCAAAACTTAACTGCATTGCAACTATTGGCCGAGACTTCTTCTATTATTGCCGATGGCGAAGTGTTGCAATTGCAGTATTCTAATAATCCAAACATCACTTACCAACAATATTGCGATATTATTTTTGGCAAAACTGCTGTTTTGTTTTCGGCTTCTTGTAAGGTTGGCGGCATTATCAATCAGGCTCCGAGTCAACAAATTGAGTGTTTGCAACAGTTTGGCTCTGATTTGGGGATGATTTTTCAAATTGTCGACGATATTTTAGATTACACTTCGCATCAACAAGAATTCGGCAAAAAAATTGGTGGCGATTTTTTTGAAGGCAAAATAACTTTACCAATTATTTTAGCAATAAAACAGGCAAATAGTGCCGATGTTGCCATAATTACCGATTTGTTTTTGCATAATTTTAATCATCAAAACACCGATCAAAACAATCTCAACACCATACTGGCTTTGCTTCATAAATATAATGCTCTAGAAGAAAGCAAAAATATTGCCAAACAATTTTGTGCTAATGCTAAAAAACAGCTCGATATTTTTCCAGATTGTTTAGCAAAAGAGCGGTTGCAATGTATTTTGCAATATGCTTTATTAAGAATTTTTTAATAAATTTATGAAAAAACTTGTTTTTTGTCTATTTTTTTTGGTTTTGTTTAGTAACAACACCTTTGCTCAAATAGTTGATAGTATGTCTTTTAATTGGTCGATCTATGAAATGCCCGATCCAGAAGATCAAGAATTTAAATTATGTTATATGGTAGCCAACCCCATTTCTTCTGATACCGATCACAGTTCTCGAAAAAAACCATATCTAATGATTACTCGTTTTCAAAAAACTCGAAGTGAAGAAATCAGTGTTTATGGCGGTTACGAATTTAAATTAAATAGCAATATTTTTTTACTTATCGATTCTTATCAATTTCGCCTGAAAACCAAAAACGAAATCGCTTGGGCAAAAACCAAGCAAGAAGATATTAACATTATTCAAACCATTCTTAACGGTTCCAAAGTTAGAATCAGAAGCGACTCTGCTATTGGCACCTATGCTATCGACGAATATTCTTTAAAAGGCATTGTCAAAGCTTATGGCAGAATCAGAGCCATCTGTCAATAATTTTATGTATATCATTTATTTTTTGGTTTTTGTTGCTTGCTTACTTAATTTGCTAGGAGTTGTGGCAATTTTTCGAGCGAAACAGCCAAATGTTTTGTTTAGTGCTGTGTTGGCATATTATGCTTATATTTTGCCAATAGTTTTGTTGGCAAGTGTTTTAAATTATTTTAGTTGGCTAAATTTAATAAAAATTTTACTGCTGTTTTTGTTAAATTTAATCTTTATTCATCTGGCAATTTTTTTGTTAAAAAATCAATAAAATTACTTGCAAAATCAAAATAAAACAAGTTAAAATATTATTAAAAATAATGCCATTAATACCAAAATTAACCTTAATT
>RFXY01000189.1 GCA_009921385.1 Pseudomonadota bacterium | reverse complement strand
TTCTACAGAGCTAGCAAAAGAGCTTTCGAGCCACAAAGAGAGGCTTTCTATTGTGTTGACTTCGGAATTGGTGGTAAGTTTTTGAGCAGTTGCCACACTGGCATCGCTAATTAACGAAGTGCCGTTTAAAATGCCCGCCATCAACAAAGAGACAATCAACAAAACAATTGCTATTTCTACAATAGAAAAAGCTCGATGTTTTTTATGTTTGTTAAGATGAATTTTTGGCAACATTTTTGGCAACATTTTTTGGCAAAATAAATTACTAGATTTTTGATTTTAACAAAAATATAATATTGATGTAAAGATATTTTATGAAAAATTCTGTTATCATTTCATTTTTTAATATTCTTCTAAATTTATATGGCAAAACATAGCACGAAAGCAATATCTAATCTTGTCTTTATGGCACAACAAGATGGTTTTTTAGGCATAGAAGAGCAATATTTAAGCCATCCAAATCAAGCAAAAGTGGTGGTTATTCCTTTTGGTTTAGAAAATTCGGTAAGCTACAAAGGTGGCACAAAAAATGGCCCCAAAGCCATTATTAAAGCCTCTCACCAAGCCGAATTATTTGATGAAGAATTTTGGTGCGAACCTTTCCGCCAATATGGGGTGCAAACTTTGCAAGAAGTGTCTATCGATACCACCAGCATTCCCAATGCTTTAGATCAATTAGCTAGCATTACCAAGCAAGTGCTTGATCTAGGCAAATTCCCACTAATTTTAGGTGGCGAACATTCTATTACCGCCGGTAGCATTCGCCCTTTTGTTGAAAAATATCCAGACTTGGCAATTTTGCATTTCGATGCCCATGCCGATCTTCGCGATGGCTATAACGGCGAGCACTTTTCGCATGCTTCGGCCCTTCGCAGAGTAATGGATCACCCAATTTCAACCTTGGTTTCCTGCGGTATTCGCAACATTTCTGCTTCAGAAATTCCCTATCTCGAAGCAAATCGCCAACGAATTCATATGCATTTTGCCAAAGATCTCAAAAATTGGCAGGTCGAAAAAATTATTCAACCTTTGGTAAATTCTTTAAAAAACCGCCCTGTGTTTGTCACTTTCGATATTGACGGCTTTGATTCTAGCCTTATGCAGGCAACAGGCACTCCCGAACCAGGTGGAATGTTTTGGTATGATGCCATCAACATTATCAAGGCAACCGCGAAAGTTGCCAACATTGTGGGGGCAGATGTGGTAGAATTGGCACCGCAAAAAGCCCTGCACTCTTGCGATTTTCTTACCGCAAAATTGTGCTACAAAATTTTATCTTATGCCCTAGCCAAGCCACAAAATGCCCAAATAAATAATGAATGATTACAGCAAATACACCATAGACGGCATTTTTATCGACAAAGGTCAATCGCAAAGAATTAACCTTGACATGGGCAAAATGCACGATTTTATTCCACTCAATATGCCTATCGAGGTAATTCGGGGCAAAAAAGATGGACCAACTTTATTTGTGAGTGCCACCATTCATGGCGACGAAATCAATGGCATTGAAATCATCAAAAGATTATTAAGTTTTTTGCATAAAATCAAAATAAACGGTATGTTAATTGCCATTCCTATCGTTAATGTTTTTGGTTTTAGTCAGCATTCGCGATATTTGCCCGACAATCGCGATTTAAACCGTTGCTTTCCAGGCCTAAAAAACGGCTCTTTGGCATCGCAACTAGCCTATAAATTTATGCAAGAAATTGTCTTAAAATCCGATTACGGCATCGATATTCACACCGGCTCTGGCAACAGATTTAACTACCCACAAATTCGCACCAACATTCGAAACTCAACCAATTTATCGTTGGCAAAAAAATTTAATGCCCCCATCATTCTCAACTCCAACCTTCGCGATGGCTCGCTAAGAAGCGCGGTTTCGCAACTCAAAATGCCCATCTTGCTTTACGAAGCAGGGGAAAGACTAAAATTCGACGAAGAAAGCATTGAAATTGGGGTCAACGGCATTTTAAAAATTATGAAAAAAATAAAAATGCTCAACAAAACCCCCGAAACTTATGGTCATCAACAAAATTTGGCTCCTTTTATTGCCAAATCTAGCTCTTGGCTT
>RFXY01000188.1 GCA_009921385.1 Pseudomonadota bacterium | reverse complement strand
TTGTCGCAAAATAACTTGGTATTTCTTGGTTTATATTGCCATAAATAAATAAAATTTCTGCTCCTAAAAAATGCAAAATATTAGCAATTGCAATAGCTTGTTTGCCCGAAGATTTATTGCCAATAAACCTTACTGTATCAATTTTTGAGTAAGTAGAACCAGCGGTAATGATGATTTTTTTACCAAGTAAGGCTTTTTGATAAAGATTTTTTGGTGTTAAATTATCAATATCAAAAAAGCTGGTAATTGCCTGATAAATTTCGCTAGGCTCCCACATTTTGCCTATGCCTTGCTCTTGGCAAGCAAGCAAGCCATCTTTGGGTGGTAAAAAATGTAGTAGGTTATTTTGTTGTAAAAAAGCTAAATTTTTTTGAGTGGCTGGGTTGTTCCACATAGCGGTATTCATAGCAGGAGCGATAATTGCAGGGGTTTTACTGGCAAGTATAGTTGTTGATGCTAAATCGTTGGCAAAACCATTGGCCATTTTGGCTAAAAAATCGGCAGTAGCAGGAGCGATTACTACTAAATTTGTTTCTCTGGTGAGTTTGATGTGCTCCATACCGTTATCGCTAAAAAGCTGAGTATAAACTGCTTGATTGGTAATGCTTTTTACTAAAAGAGGAGTGATGAATTGAGTGGCGGAATCGGTTAAAATAGCTTCGACTAAATAATTTTGTTTTTGCAATAAACGAATTAGTTCGAGGCTTTTATAACAAGAAATGCCACCAGTAATAATGAGTAAAATTTTTTTTGTCATGTTTTTTGTTTTGTGTTTATAGCAGTGAGCCATCTGCTTCGAGCCCTTATTTTTCGAGCATCGACAGTTCCTTTGATTTTTGCCCCTCTGTCTCGCATACTTAAACCATTTTGCCAAGTTCTGTTGATTTCTGGTTTAGATTTTGGTTTAATTCGTTGCAAAGAATTATTAAGTAAATTTTTTTTTCTTGCCAGAGCTCTTTCTCGAGCAGAGCTAACAATTTTTTGTCGATTAATTTCTTGTAATCGACGATGATGCATTATAATGTTATCAACAAACCATCTTCTTTTGCGATTAACTAATTTTCGCTGTTGAGCTCGAGAAAGCCCTCTTTTTCGTTTGGTGCCTTTTAATAATCGGCGTATCACATGCTCAAAGCCATGAATGGCTAAATCTTGCAATAAGGTTGGTTGCAAGGTAAGTAGAGATACTTTGCCTAAGGCAAGATTAATTCCTGTGTGTAGAAGAAAAAAAGACAATTTAACAATTTGATGTTTTTTAAATTAACATAGTGCCAACACCACTTTCGGTGAATATTTCCATAAGTAAAATGTTGTCGATTGAGCCATTTAAAATATGGGCATAAGAAACATTTTTTTCGATAGCATTAATACAAGTTTCGATTTTAGGAATCATACCACCAGTAATAACACCATCTTTTATCATTTGTTTGGCAGTGGCAATATTTAAGTGGCTTACTAATTCGCCATTTGGCAATAATACACCATCAACATCTGAAAGTATAATCAGTTTTGAGGCATGTAGTGCCGAAGCAATTGCTCCAGCGGCAGTATCGGCATTGATATTAAAAGTTTCGCCATTATCACCAACTCCAATTGGAGCAATTACAGGAATGATATCAGATTCTTCAAATAAAGAAAGCATAGCTGGGTCAACAAAATAAGGCTCTCCTACATAGCCCAAATTTAAAATTTTTTCGATATTAGAGTGGGGATCTTTTTTTGTTTTAGTGGCTTTTTTTGCTCTAATAAAATTACAATCTTTACCGCAAATGCCAATTGCCTTGCCAGATGCTTGATTAATTTCAGAAACAATGGCTTTGTTTATTGAACCAGCTAAAACCATTTCAACTACATCAACGGTATCGGCATCGGTAACTCTTAGACCATCGATAAAAGTTGATTTCATATTTAATTTTTCAAGCATCTGCCCAATTTGTGGGCCACCGCCATGCACTACAATTGGATTTATGCCAATTTGTTTTAAGAGAACAACATTTTTAGCAAAATTTTTTAGGTTATTATCTTTTCCCATGGCAGAACCACCAAACTTAATAACAAAAGTTTCGCCAGAAAATTTTC
>RFXY01000187.1 GCA_009921385.1 Pseudomonadota bacterium | reverse complement strand
GTGCCGCGAGCACAGATCGCCAGGTGGTTATTGGTAATAATACCGCTACCGCAACACACATCTGCCATAACTGAATTTTGCAATTGAAAACCAAATTTATTATGTTTTAAAATATTAAATAAAGCTTGTCTGTTTTTGTTGGTAGTAGGTCTTAAATTGAGATTTTGACAATCGGTAAGTTGCTTTCTTGCATAAAGCCCAGAAATAATTTTCATAAATAAATTTTTGCAAAAAAATGCTTTTAATTTTTAAATAAGTATTTTACAATAAAAAAGATTATTTAACAAGCTTGTTTTTTGTTTTCAAAAAAATTACAAAAAAATTTCTTAAAAAAATCCTATTTACAACATAAATCCACTATGAGCCTTAAAGAACACACAGTTAAATCATATGATAACGATTTAAAATCAATAGCTGGCACCTTAGATTTAACGGTATCTTTGATTTTTCAATCACTCGATATGATTTCTTCCGCTATCAATCAACATAATCAACAATTAGTTGAAGATATCACCAATCACGATTATAAAATAAACACTCTTGATCATTTAATTGAAAAAAAAGTAACTACCATTTTGGCATTAAGACAGCCCATGGCCGTTGATTTACGATATATAATTTCTTCTCTAAAAGTATCTGCTAACCTAGAAAGAATAGGCGATCAGGCAAAAAATATTATTAAAAAGATATCTTTATTAGATGACTATAACTTTGATTCTAAGGTTCAAGAATGGCTTACTCAAATGATTAGTATTTCAAAAAATATGATACAAAATGCTGTTTTAGCTTTTAATTCTCAAAATCTCGACTTAGCAAAACAGGTTATGACTCAAGACGATATCATAGATCAAACTTATCGTAATTTTTTTAGTCTATTAAACAAAGAAAATTTTAGTCGAAACGAAGTTAATCAAATTATTAACACTCTATTTATCGCAAAAAGCTTTGAAAGATTAGCAGATCATTCTACTAACATTGCCGAAATTACTGGTTTCGTTATTACAGGAGAAAGAAAATGAGTAAAAATTTAGAACAAAATAATCAAGAAAATGGGCAAATAGCCAAAAAAGATAACAAAGATTATCTTGATTTTGCCACTAATTTTCCGAAAGAAACCGCATTAAGAAAACCAGATTGGATCAGGGTTAAAGCCCCAATGTCTAAAGGTTATCACGAAACCAAAAATATGTTGCAAGCAAAAAAATTACACACGGTCTGCGAAGAAGCAGCTTGCCCAAATATTGGCGAATGTTGGGAGCAAAAACATGCAACCGTGATGATTCTTGGTTCTATTTGCACCAGAGCCTGTTCTTTTTGCAACATAGAAACTGGCAAGCCACAAGCAGTCAACCCGCACGAACCAGAAAATGTTGGTGATGTGGCAAAGTTTTCTGGTTTAAAACATATCGTTATCACTTCGGTTGATCGAGACGATTTAGCAGATGGCGGTGCCAATCAATTTGTAGAATGCATTAAAAATGTGCGAAAAAAAGCACCACAAACCACCATCGAAATTCTTACTCCAGATTTTTTAAGAAAAGATCAAGCACTAGAATTAGTGGTGCAAGCTAAACCCGATGTTTTTAATCACAATATCGAAACCGTGCCCGCACTTTATCAAACAATCAGGCCTGGGGCAAGATATTTTCATTCGCTACGATTGTTGCAAAAAGTAAAAGAATTAGACCCAACAATTTTTACCAAATCTGGCCTCATGGTTGGTCTTGGCGAAAATAAAGAGCAAATTTTGCAAGTAATGGATGATATGCGATCTGCCAATATCGATTTTATCACTATCGGGCAATATTTAAGACCAACTCTAAGGCATGCACCTGTTGATCGCTATGTTTCGCCAGATGAATTTGATTTTTACAAAAAAATGGCTTATAGCAAAGGTTTTTTGATGGTGGCATCAAGCCCTCTCACTCGTTCATCTTATCATGCAGGAGATGATTTTGCCAAAATGCAAAAAGCAAGGTTATTACACCATTTACACTAGTAAATACTAAACTTCGATCTAATCACCCTCCCCCAAGAAATTTATTTTACGGGAGGGTCGAAATTGCAAAGCAATTTCGGGGAGGGGTCAGAAAAGCA
>RFXY01000186.1 GCA_009921385.1 Pseudomonadota bacterium | reverse complement strand
TTTTTTATCAATGGCAAACTAGAAGTAACCCAAGCAACCACGAGCGAAATCAACACTAATTTAAGCAGATACCTCGAAATCGGCACTTCTTTTGATGGCTACATTGGCGAAATCTTGATTTTTAACCGAGCTGTAAAAGCAAGAGAAAAAGCCTTGATAGAAAAATATTTGTTAAACAAATGGAAAATTAAATAACCAGCTTTGTTTTTGTTGACAATAAAGCTGGTTATTTTAAAATATTTCTAATTCTTATTTTTAACTAATTTTCTATTTTTTTATGCAAGTTTATTATGACAAAAATGCCAATCTTGATATCATTAAAAATCTAAAAGTTGCCATTATTGGCTATGGTTCGCAAGCTCATGCTCATGCTCAAAATCTGCGAGACAGCGGGGTTGCTCAACTCAAAATCGCCCTAAAAGAAGGCTCGAATTCTATTGCCAAAGCGAAACAAGCTAATTTTGAAGTGGTTTCAAACCAAGAAGCTGCCAAATGGGCCGATTTAGTGATGGTTCTCACTCCAGACGAATTTCAAGCCGAAATTTATCAAAACGATTTAGTTGCCAACTTAACACAAGGTGCTTCTTTGGTTTTTGCTCATGGTTTAAATATTCATTTTGGTTTAATCAAGCCAAGACCCGATCTTAATGTGTTTATGATTGCTCCAAAAGGCCCTGGTCACACTGTGCGAGGCGAATATACAAAAGGTGGCGGGGTGCCGTGCTTGGTTGCTGTTGCTCAAAATCCATCGGGTCAAGCTCTAGAAATCGCTCTTTCTTATGCTTCGGCGGTTGGCGGTGGCAGATCGGGCATTATCGAAACAACTTTCAAAGAAGAATGCGAAACCGATTTATTTGGCGAACAAGCAGTTTTATGCGGTGGGGCTACTGCCTTAATTCAGGCAGGTTTTGAAACTCTCACCGAAGCTGGTTATGCACCAGAAATGGCCTATTTTGAGTGCTTGCACGAACTAAAATTAATCGTCGATTTACTTTACGAAGGTGGCATTGCCAATATGCGATATTCTATCTCTAACACTGCCGAATATGGCGATCTCACTCGAGGCCCTAGGATTATCACTTCTGCGGTAAAAGCCGAAATGAAAAAAATCTTAACCGAAATTCAATCGGGCAAATTTGTTGAAGAGTTTATGCTCGAAAACAAAACTGGCAAAAAGCATTTTGAAGCACTAAGGCAACAAGGCAAACAGCATTCTATTGAGGCGGTTGGCACCAAACTTCGCGAAATGATGCCGTGGATTGGCAAAAATAAATTGGTTGATACCAACAAAAACTAATACATTATCGATGTCGCAAAATCAACTGGCGGTGGTTGTTTTGGCTGCAGGTAAAGGCACCAGAATGAAATCATCGCTACCAAAAGTTATGCATCAACTTTCTTATCGGTCGATGCTTTATCTGGTGCTTGATCAGGTGTCTAAACTTTCTCCCAAGCAGGTGATTTTGGTTTGTTCGCAACATTTACTTGCTTATCAGCAACAAATTTTGGCCGAATTCAGCCATCTTCCTTTGGTTTTTGTGTTGCAAGAACAGCAATTAGGCACTGCTCATGCGGTTTCATCTGCCTTGCCTGAGCTTGCCAAAAAACCTGCCAAGCAAGTTTTGGTGCTATATGCCGACACTCCGCTTATCACTAGCCAAACTTTGCTGTTAATGTTGGCAAAACTTTCTTCTGCCACTCTTGCGGTGTTGAGTTTTCGCCAACAAAACCCTCATCAATACGGCAGGCTTCTCACCAACCCACAAAATCAAGAACAAGTTTTACAAATCATCGAACACAAAGATTGCACTCCTCAACAGCACGAAATCACTTTGTGCAACTCGGGGGTAATGGCAATTGATGGTGAATTGTTGCCAAGTTTGCTCGCCAAAGTGAACAATCACAACAAGGCAGGCGAATATTATCTCACCGATTTAATTGCTATTGCCAATCAACAAAATTTAACTTGTCAACATTTGCCAGTTGCCAAAGAAGAGGTTTTGGGGGTAAATTCTAGGGTTGAATTGGCAACGGTTGAAAAAATCCACCAAAAACAACTCAAAAAAACTCTGCAAGAAAATGGGGTTACCATTTTGATGCC
>RFXY01000185.1 GCA_009921385.1 Pseudomonadota bacterium | reverse complement strand
AAAAAAATGAGTAAATCCGATGCATCTGAGTTATCTAAAATAAACCTAAACGACACTCCAGAGCAAATTTTACACAAAATTAAAAAAGCCAAAACCGATTCTAGTGGAGCTTTTATTTATAGCCAAGAGCAACAGCCCGAGCTCTATAATTTAATCAATATTTTTGCTAGTCTTAGCCAACAAACCCCTCAACAAATTATCAACATCTACCAAAATAGCGGTTATGGTAAATTCAAAACCGATTTAGCCGAGTTAATTATTGCTTGCCTTAATCCTATCTGGCAAAAAACCCAACAGCTTTTAAACGAGCAAGCTTATTTAGAGCAAATCATTTTACAAGGCAACCAAAAAGCCCAGCAACAGGCTAGCCAAAAGCTTGCCGAAGTATTTAATTTATTAGGTCTATGACAAAAAACATCTACATCACTTCTCCCATTTATTATGTCAACGATGCCCCGCACATTGGTCATGCCTATACTTCGATTGCTTGCGATGCTTTGGCAAGATTTCACACTCTTTACAACCATCAGGTGCACTTTTTAACTGGCACCGATGAACATGGTCAAAAAGTAGAAAAATCAGCTCTTGCTAAAAATATTGAGCCACAGCAATTTTGCAACGAAGTTTCGCAAAAATTTCGCGAATTGGCAAAATTATTAAACTTGTCGAACGATGATTTCATTCGCACCACTGAAGAGCGTCATAAAAAAAGTGCGCAAAAATTTTGGGAAATTTTGGAAGCCAATGGCGCAATTTACAAAGGCACTTATGAAGGTTGGTACGCAGTTCGCGATGAAGCTTTTTACGGCGAAGATGAATTAATAAATGGCAAAGCGCCAACTGGTGCCGAAGTTACTTGGCACAAAGAAGAAAGTTATTTTTTTCGGCTTTCTGCTTTTGAAGAAAAGCTCTTGGCTCTTTATGCAGCGGTGCCTGATTTTATTAAACCGCTTTCTCGATATAACGAAGTGGTTTCGTTTGTGAAGGGCGGTTTAAAAGATTTATCAATTTCACGAAATTCTTTTTCTTGGGGCATTAAAGTGCCAAACGATAATCAAAATGTTATTTATGTTTGGCTCGATGCCCTTACTAACTATCTTTCTGCCCTTGATTTTACTAATAATTCTCCTCAATACCAACAATTTTGGCAACAAGCCACCCCAATTCATATTGTCGGCAAAGATATTATCAGGTTTCATGCTGTTTATTGGCCTGCTTTTTTAATGGCTGCCAACATTAATTTGCCTCATACCATCTATGCTCACGGCTGGTGGACAAACTCTGGGCAAAAAATTTCTAAATCTCTTGGTAATGTGATTTGCCCTTACCAAGAAGTGACCTATTTGCAAAGTAAAATAGCATCTTTTAGCTCAGAGAAATCAGTTACCGAAAATATCGCTATCGATTATTTTCGTTATTTTTTACTTAAAGAAGTGCCTTTTGGCAACGACGGCGATTACTCGCAAGAAAGTTTAATTAAAAGAATCAATGCCGAACTAGTTAATAATATCGGTAACTTGGTGCAAAGATGCCTTACTATGGTTGTTAAAGAATTTCCTGCTGGCTTACCAACTCTGCAACACTCAGCTGTGGCTTTATTTGAGCCTTACAGCCAGCAATTTTTTGAAAATATGCAAAATTTTGCTTACGATAAGGCTTTATCAAATATTATTGATTTCGCTAGTTTAATCAATAAAAATTTTAACGACACTGCACCTTGGAATCTAAAAAAACAACAAAAAATCTCACAAATGCATGAGTGCTTACTTCAAACCACAGATGCTATTCGAATTATCGGTATTATGTTGTTGCCTTTTATTCCTCACTTGGCAAATAAAATTCTAGATATTTTAAATATCTCGCAAAATAAACGAAATTTTGCTTTTTTAACCACATCTTGGCAAGAAAATCATCAAATCTCGCAAGTTTATCCTGTTTTTCCAAGGTTGCAATAAATATGGCGGTTTTACCAAAAAATACTAACATCGATCATTATTTAAAAAATATTAACCAAGCTAAAATTTCTGGTTGCTTGCTTTATGGGCCTAATGTTTTATTGAGTAATTTTCGCTTCGAAATGATTGCTAAAAGTATTGTTGCTAAT
>RFXY01000184.1 GCA_009921385.1 Pseudomonadota bacterium | reverse complement strand
AAACACAGCAATAATAGGCTTGCAATGGGGCGATGAAGGCAAGGGTAAAATAGTAGATTTTTTAGCACATAATTTTGATGCAGTGGTAAGGTTTCAAGGTGGCAATAATGCTGGCCATACTATTAAAGTTGCTGGCAATACCTATAAACTCAGCCTGCTTCCCTCTGGCATTATTAGCAATAAACTTTGTGTAATTGGTAGCGGTGTAGTGCTTGATCCTGTTGCTCTTTTTAACGAAATAAACAGCTTGCAATCAGCAAATATAGAGGTTTCAAACAAAAATTTGATTATTGCTAGCAACTGTCCGCTTATTTTATCATTGCACCGCTCTCTCGATAGCTTGCTTGAAGAACAAAAAGGAGCAAACAAAATTGGCACTACTCATCGTGGCATTGGCCCTGCTTACGAAGATAAAGCGGGCAGAAGAGCGGTTTTGATTTCTGATTTATTCTGCCCTCAAACCACTCTTGAAAGAGTAAAAAATTTGGTTTTTTATCATAATTTACTCAGATCTGGCCTAAATGCTAAACCAATTTTAGTTGAAGAAATTTTACAAGAACTCCAACCAATACAAGAAAAATTATTACAATTTGTCAAACCTTCGTTTGAAATATCGCAAATTTTAGCAAACAAAAAGGTTTTGTTCGAAGGTGCTCAAGGTGCTTTGCTTGATGTTTCTTACGGCACTTATCCTTTTGTAACTTCAAGCAACACCATGGCAGGGCAAATTACTTTAGGCTCATGTTTAGGGCTAAACAGTGTTCATAACACCCTAGGAATTATCAAAGCCTATACCACCAGAGTTGGTTCTGGTCCTTTTCCTAGCGAATTAAACAACGAAACTGGTGAATTTTTAAGAAAAGAAGGCCACGAATTCGGCACAGTTACTGGTCGAAATCGCCGATGTGGTTGGTTTGATGTAGCACTAATTAAGCAAGCCATACAACTTTCGGCAGTAAATGAAGTTGCCCTTACTAAACTCGATGTTTTAGATAAATTAGCCAGCATTAAAGTTGCAATTGGCTATAATATTGAAGGCAAGCACTACGATTATTTACCGCAAAATCCTAGCTTGTGGTCTAAAATAGAGCCAATATATCAAGAATTTGAGGGCTGGCAACAGCCTACTAAAGGCATCACTCAATTTGCCGATTTACCAAAGCAGGCTAAAAATTATATCTCTGCCCTAGAAAAATTATGTAATATCAAAATTAGCATAATTTCTACTGGTCCAAATCGCAACGAAACCATTATTTGCTAGCCATTATGTCTAAAACTTCACCTGTTATTTTACAAATATTACCTGCCCTCGAAAATGGCGGAGTTGAAAGAGGGGTTATTGATATAGCCAAGCATCTTAAAAAAAATCAAGCAACTCCAATTGTTGCTTCTGCTGGCGGTATTTTATGCTACGAACTACAAGAAGAAAAAATCTTGCATATCAAATTAAATTTAAATAGCAAAAATCCTTTTCATTTATTTAAAAATTATCAAAAAATCATCAACATCATCAAAGAACATAAAGTTGATATTGTTCATGTTCGCTCTAGGGCTCCAATGTGGAGTGCTTATTATGCCTGCAAAAAAACTAAAACTAAATTAGTTTCTACTGTGCATGGTTTTTATTCTTTGAAATTTTTGTTTTGGCAAGTATTTTCACTGAAAAAAAAATACAATGCCATTATGTTGCAAGCTCATAAAATTATTGCCGTTTCAAATTGTATCAAAAATTATATTTTACAAAATTATAATGCCAATTTGGCAGAAAAAATCACTGTTATTCAAAGAGGAGCCGATCTCGATTATTTCAATCCTAACAAAATTTCTAAAAATCGCATTATCGATCTCATTAAAAACTGGAACCTACCCGAAGATAAAAAAATCATCTTAATGCCTGCTCGAATCACCTCTTGGAAAGGTCACGATTTTTTACTTGATGCTTTATTGCAAGTAAAAAATGATTTTTTCTGTGTAGTGGTTGGCTCTGCTCACGGGCACGAAAAATTTCGCGACAAACTCGAATATAAAATCATCGAAAAAAATCTCGCTGGCAAAGTTTGTTTGGTAGGTGTTTGCAAAGACATGTCGGTTGCTTATCAACTAGCTCATTTTGTGGTTGCTCCAAG
>RFXY01000183.1 GCA_009921385.1 Pseudomonadota bacterium | reverse complement strand
TAGCACCTATCAAAAACTCTTGCCAACTTTGGTGCGATTTGCCAACGAGCTTGCCAAAAAAGAAGAGCAATTTGCTAAAATTGTCAAAATCGGCCGAACCCACACCCAAGACGCCACCCCTGTAACTTTGGGGCAAGAATTCTCTGCCTATAAAGTGCAAGTGCAAACCGTTGCAGTTTTTATTTCGCAAAGCATTTCTTATGTGGTGCATTTGGCACAAGGTGGCACGGCGGTTGGCACCGGTCTTAATTGCCATCCAAAATTCGCCAAAAAATTTGCCGAAACTATTACCGAAGTTTCTGGTTTAAAAAACCTGCATCAAGCCTTGTTAAACCTCGATTTATGCCGAACAACTTTTGCCGACGGCACTTGGCAAGTTAAAGATTCAAACCTCGCTTTACTTGGTCTAAACCATGCCGATGCTTTTTATAGCAACAAAAACAAGTTTTTTGCTTTAGCTTGCAACGATGAGTTGGTGCAGTTTTCTGGCTCACTTAACACCACCGCAGTTGCTTTGATGAAAATTGCCAACGACATCAGGTTTTTAGCCTCTGGCCCACGATCTGGCTTGGGCGAAATTTCTCTGCCCGAAAACGAACCAGGCTCGTCAATTATGCCAGGCAAAGTCAACCCAACTCAATGCGAAGCCTTGACAATGCTGGCTTGCCAAGTGATTGGTAACAATGTGGCAATCACTACAGGTGCCATGCAGGGGCATTTTGAGCTTAATGTGTTTCGACCAATGATTATTAAAAATGTTATCGACTCAATCAATTTGCTAGCCGATGGAATTAATAGTTTTATCGATAATTGTTTGGTTGGCATTGTGGCAAATGAAGCCAGAATAGCACAACTTTTAGAGCAATCTCTAATGTTAGTTACCGCCCTAAACCCCTACATTGGCTACGACAATGCAGCTAAAATTGCTAAAAAAGCCCACAACGAAGGCACCACTCTAAAACAAGCGGCGTTTGCCCTTGGCTTGGTAAGCGAACAGCAATTCGATGAATGGGTTAAACCAGAAGAAATGGTATAATACCGTTTCTGCTAATTAAAACCACACTTCGATCTAAATTCTCCTTCTTGCAGAAGGGGTGGCGGTGTAGTGTCTGCAAGCAGATTTCGATCTAAATTCCCATTTTTTAGAAGAGAAATTTAGATCGAATTTTAAATAAAAATATTAAATAATATGTTATTTGATTTTGTTGATAACAAAAGAAAAAATGGTCAATATTTTACTCAATATAATCCATTCGACAATCAAGCATTTCAAGAGTGGTCAAATGAATGCCACTTAACACATAACATAATTTTAGAACCGTTTGCAGGGAGTAATAATTTAATAAAAATGCTTCAAGAAATTGGTTTGTGTAATAGTTTTATTTCTTACGATATAGAGCCTCAAAATGAAAATGTTTTATTAAAGATACACTGCATGATTTTCCGACAGGCTACAATGTTTGCATAACAAATCCACCTTATTTAGCCCAAAATTCAGCCAAAAGAAGGGGTTTATTCTATCCCAAAACAAGTTATGATGACTTATATAAATTCGCAATTGATAGATGTTTAAAGAATTGCAAAAATGTTGGGGCGATAATTCCTGCTTCTTTTTTAAATTCAAAGCTGTTTAGAGATAGATTATCTCATTATATCTTGTTAAATACTAAGATGTTTAACGATACTGATCATCCAGTTTGCCTTGCTTTATTTAAAGAAAAATCAAACGATGTCGAGCTTTATGAAGACAAACATTTTATCGGAAAATTAAGTGAATTCGAAAGAAAATTGCCAAAATCTAAACATAAAATTGAAATGAAATTTAATGATAAAAACGGTAATTTAGGATTGATTGCAATTGACAATACAATTGAACCTTCTATTAGATTTTGTAATGGAGACGAAATAAATCCTAATAAAATCTGCAATTCTTCAAGAAGTATAACAAGAATTTCAATTGATTGCGATGTTAAAAAATTAATTAACAATCTAAATGAAATGCTGGGCGAGTTTAGAAAAGAAACTTATGATGTATTTTTAACACCATTTAAAGGCCTTAGAAAAGATTTAAAATACAGAAGAAGACTTGACTATGCATTAGCAAGAAATGTAATTAATCAAGTTTATTTC
>RFXY01000182.1 GCA_009921385.1 Pseudomonadota bacterium | reverse complement strand
CAGGCAAGAAATAGTAATTTTTCTAATTCTAATGTAGGAAATTTAGGTGTGATAAAAGAAATATCAGGCAAGCCAAAGGTGTTATCATTTGCCAATGACAAAGTAAAATATGCCATTACAAAACAAGAAGATAATCCTTTTAATTTTACTTACAATGTAGATATCGAAGTTATTTTAAAAGACGAAATATCTGGCTATTTAGATGATAAAAACATTAAAGAATATCATATTTTAAAATATCACGGACCCATAAATAATGAAGATTTATTTGATAACAACACTTAATACAAAATGTCAAAAAAATTACACATCAAAACCTACGGTTGCCAAATGAATGTCTACGATTCTGATCGTATGCAAGATCTAATGCTAGCTTGTGGTTATCAACTCACCGACACCCCCGAAGGTGCCGATATGGTTATCATCAACACTTGCCACATCCGAGAAAAGGCTTCTGAAAAGTTATTTTCTGATCTTGGCAGGCTTAGGCCATTTAAGCAACAAAAACAGCAACAAGGTAGCGAAATGATTGTGGCGGTTGCTGGTTGTGTGGCACAAGCCGAAGGCGAAGAAATTTTTAAACGATCGCAAGTGGTTGATATTGTGGTGGGGCCCGAAAGCTATCAAACTTTGCCCGATTTGGTTGGCAAAGTGCAAAGAGAGAAAAAAAAGCAACTAAACCTAAATTTTTCGCCAAATCAAAAATTCGATTCGCTCACTTTATTGTCGCAAAAAACTGGTCAAACTAGTGCTTTTATTAGTGTGCAAGAGGGTTGCGACAAGTTTTGCACTTTTTGTGTGGTGCCTTACACAAGAGGTGCCGAATATTCTCGCTCGGTCAACCAAGTGCTTGATGAGGTGAAAAAGCTGGTTGATGGCGGTAGTCAAGAAATTTATTTATTAGGTCAAAATGTTAATGCCTATCACGGGCTAAACCCCGATGGCAGTTCTTGTTCTTTGGCTTCGTTAATTGATAAGATAGCCCAAATAGATGCGGTTAAGCGAATTCGCTACACCACTTCGCACCCCAAAGATATGTTAGATGATCTAATCGAAGCTCACGGCAACATTGCCAAATTAATGCCGTTTTTGCATTTGCCAGTGCAGTCGGGCTCAAATGCAGTGTTAAAAATGATGAACCGCAAGCATACTCGGCAAGATTATTTTAAAATTATTGAAAAAATCAAAAAATCTTGCCCAAAAATCGGGCTTTCTTCTGATTTTATTGTCGGTTTTCCAGGCGAAACAGAAGAAGATTTTTTACAAACAATTGATTTAGTAAAACAAGTTAAATTTACTCAATGTTATTCGTTTAAATATTCAAAACGGCCCGGCACCCCGGCATCTGAATTGTTAAACCAAATACCAGAAGAAACAAAAGAAGAAAGATTGCAAATTTTACAAACCTTGCTAAACGAACAACAACTCGAATTTAACCAGCAATTTCAAGATAAAACTGTGAATGTTTTGTTTGAAAAAACCGCTCCAAAATCGCAAAAGCAACAGCCCAACACTCAAATTTGGGGCAAAAGCGAGTGGCTTCAATCGGTGGTGGTTGAGCTAGAAAATCAGCAACCGCCCGAGAGTTATTTTAATAAAATTTTGCCTGTCAAAATAGTCAAGTCAAGGCCAAGCAGTTTAATTGGCAAGTTGTTGTAGTTTTTTGTATGTTATGGTAAAAAAACTCTACATCACAGGGGCGGGTGCTAGCAAAGATCTGAACCAAAACAACCTGCTGGGTTTCGAACTTTTAGACCAAATAAAAAACCACCGATTTTACATTTATTACTGGCTAATCGCTATGGTGGTTGCTCGGGTGGCAAAAGATAATTCAATTGATACTTCTGGTTATCTTCAAGGTCGAGAATATAACGATCTAATGCCTAATTATTGGCATTTTCAAACAATTGTATCTGAAACAATATTTAATCACCTCTTTTCTTTGAAAGAAAATTCTAATTCTCAGAAAAAAGAATTAATTCCCAAAGAAAATTGCGTTTCTAAAGAAAAATTTGATAATTTTATTTACTCACGGACATGAAGATTTAATTAGCAAAATAAATTTCGCTATTGCTAATAATAATAGTGATTTATTTAACGATGTAATCAGCAAAAACCCTGATCTAAATT
>RFXY01000181.1 GCA_009921385.1 Pseudomonadota bacterium | reverse complement strand
TTCATGGGACACATTTACATGGGCACGATCGGCATGCAAGGCGCTTACAGTGCCATGCGAGAAGGCTATGTCGATGAAACCTGGGCCAAGGAACACCACGAACTTTGGTACAACGACATCAAGGCAGGCAAAAAGCTAGATTTTTATGAGCAGATTTTTGCAAAAAACACAAAAATTATTCGAATTATGCCGAACTTAAACATCGAAGTAAATTGCGGTATAGTTTCATATTTTGCCAATCATAACACCACAAAACAAGATTTAGCTATTTTAAACAATATTTTTGTTGATTCTGCCAAGCTTTTTGCTCTTCAACAAGAAAGTGATTTTGAGGTTGCCACCGCGATTTTTGGCTGTGGACCAGCTTATTTATTTTTATTGCAAGAAATTTTTAACAACATTGCCACAGAATACGGCATAGACCAGCCCGAATTGATGATTGATTTATTTTTGGGTTCTGCTTTGATGATGAAAAAAAATAGTCAATCTCCTGCTGTTTTGCAACAATTGGTGGCCAGCAAAAAAGGGGCAACCGCCAGTGCTTTAGAGGTTTTAAAAGAGCAAGATTGTTTGCAAAATATGTTTAGACAAGCAATAAATAAAGCCATCCAAACCTCTTTGAAATTGTAGATTAAATTTAATTTAGCCATTTTTTCTTTAAATAATCTTCGATTAGCTTTCTTTGTAAAGAGCTTAATGCTTTATTATAGATAATGATTTCGCCAATATAGCCATCAAAATAGCCAGTTACTACTTCGTTTTCGTTGATTGCTCTACCAACATTTAGAGCGGTTTTGCTGTCGGCAAAAAAGCTATCGGCAGTAATAAAGCTAGATAAAAAATCGCCATTAACAAACAATTGCAAACCGCTTTTGTTGTTGTTATAACTATCGGCAACAACACTGATAATTTGGGTTGTTAAATTGCTTGGCGATGGTTTGTTGATTTTTTGGCTAACAAAGCATTTTTCTTGATCGGCAAACAAACAAAACTCATAATGATAATCTTTTTCTTGCATTTTCATTAACAAGCGAAAGTTGGTTTGACCATTGGCTTTACTAAGAATTGGCTTGTTACCAAATGAAGCATTGGGTTTAATTACCACAAAAATAGTGGCAGATTGAGCGATGTTTTGAAAAGCTAAATCGAGCATAAATGCCCTGTTGTTAAAATACAAAGCAGGCAAATTATTGATGCCTGCTGTAGTGTAGAGAGGCTGGTTGTTTTGGTTGATTTGTGCAAAAGAGCCTTTTGGTTTGTTTTGCCAAATATAGGCTTTTGAATTATCTTTTTTATCAAGAAAATCGTTGTTGTTAACTGTTTCAACCCATAATATTGCACCATCGATATGATTAACAGGAGAAGATTTAGTGAGTGAAATGGCAGAATTTAGCTTTCTTTCATAAAGAAATTGTTTGATAAAATAAAAAGCAATGGCAAAAACAATTAAAAAAACTAAAAACGATAGTAGGAAAAATAAACTAGCAAAAGCTTTTTTTGTTGCCATATTTTATTTCAAAGCAATGCCCCATTTTTTGGAGAGATATTTGTTGATAGTGTCGATTTCTTCGGTTTTTAAGGCTCGGTCGAAAACCAAAACTTCGCCGATGTAGCCAGAAAAAAATTGACTAAAACTATCGATGCCATTAAGATAAGATGCTAGCAAAAATTTATCGTCTCCAATTGAATAACCACTAGGAGAGAATGTTTGTTTGTATGAATTATTGTTTAAGTAAAATGAAATATTGTTAGCACTGAGAATTGATGGATCTTCTAACGATATTATGCCAATATAATTACCACCCGATTTAGCCAGAAGTGTAGAGGCTGTTACATCATAAGTATCGTTATAACCAGACATTTTCATGCTTTCATCATAAACTTTCATGGTAACTGTGGTGCCATTGCTAGGATTGTTAGGAGTTTGATCTAATATTGAATTAGCTGATGTAACTTTTGAAGGAGAAAACACTGCAATCATGGTATAGCTATCATCACCTGCCACAAGTGGCGGAGCAGATGGAGTGGTGTTGTTGTTTTGAGAATATAAATATTGAGTGCTACCATCAAACTGCAAAGCTGGCAAGCCGTTGATGGCATTGGCGATATACATTGGTCTTTTTGAGCCGGTTTCTTGGTAGACACTTTTTTTGTTGCCTGCCAAAGCTCTTGGTGAAAT
>RFXY01000019.1 GCA_009921385.1 Pseudomonadota bacterium | reverse complement strand
TGCATTGCCAAAAACAAACCGCTTAAAATTTGCACCAACAAAGCAATGCCAGCAATTGAACCAAAATTCCACCAATAGCTAAGATTTTTGGGATAAGGGTGTTTTTTGAGAGCGTTTTCAACAGTAGACAAAATTGGCAACCGCGAATTAAGCCAAGACACCTCTTTTGATTTGTTTTGCTCGCTATCGAGGTGAATTTGGTGAAAATCGTGTAATTCTTTATTTGGATCGTTGTTGGAGCTGGTCATATTTAGCCGATTTTAATGGTTGTATCGTTTAAAAATTCATAAGGCGGAACCTCGAGATTTTTGGGGGCAGGCCCTTTTCGTATTCTGCCAGAAGTGTCGTATTGCGAGCCGTGACAAGGGCAAAACCAACCTTTATATTCGCCTTGCCCGCCAATTGGCACACAGCCTAGATGGGTGCAAATGCCGATGGTTACTAGCCACTGCTCTTTACCTTTTTTAACTCGGTCGGCATCGGGTTGCGGATCTTTTAAATCGGCATTGGCAACATCGGTGGCCTGCTTGATTTCTTCGGGTGTGCGATGTTTGATAAAAATTGGCTTGCCTCGCCACATCACCTTTTTTTCTTCGCCAGGTTTGAGGGCAGAAATATCAACTTCAATCGAAGCAAGAGCCTGCACATCTTGCGAAGGATTCATACTATCAACAAACGGCAAAAAAGCACAAACCGCCCCAACACCTGCAACTGCATAGGCAGTGTTTTTGATGAGATCTCTTTTGTTTTGATCGCAAGAACTGTTGTTATTTTGACTTGAATCAGACATAGGTTAATTAAATATGATTGATCGACAAAAAATTAAAAATAATGCGATTGTTAAAAAATTTTACAATGCAACATTTGCTTTAGCTAATCAATTTTATGCAATTAGATATTTTTTTTCAAGCACTAAATTTGATTATAATAAAAAACTTTTTTGCCAAAAATAGCAAAAATACCAAATTATACCATTTCCCATAAAGCAAGAGAAAAATACTCATCTTCAGATCAAGAAACAGAACAAAACGATCTAGATCAATTGCCATTACCATTGCAAGTTTGCCAGAATATCAACAAGAAACTTCTTCTGCAACAACAACACCTTTAGATTCTCCTAGAACAGGACGGCAAGAAGCCTCTCCATTGATGAAAGGCCCAACGAGACAAGGCCAACAATAGCTTTGTTTAGCCTGTAAAATCTTGCAAAAACAAACCTTGCCCGAGGTCGTCAAAAATGTTGGTGTGGGTGGCGATAATGACTATGCCTTTTTGTTTGATTCTGGTTTGAATTAGGCCTTTTAATTGCTGTTTGCCGGCTAGATCTAGGTTTTTGGTTGGCTCGTCTAAAAGCCACAAACCGCAAGCATTGGTAAGCAACAAAGCAAGCAGGCATCGCTGTTGCCAGCCCGCAGAAAGTTTGGCAATTTTGTGATCAGACAAATCGGTTAAGCCAAAAAAATGCATAGCCATGGGCACAGTAATTTCGGTGTTGGTAAGTTTGCTATAAAACAGCAAGTTTTCTAGCACCGAAAGTTGCGGTTTGAAAAAATTTTTATGCCCGATAAATTTAGTTTCTTGCTGAAAGCTCGGCAATATTTGCTCAATGTTGTGGTTGTTCCATAATATTTCTCCGCTTTCGATGTTTGATATGCCAGCGATTGCTTTTAATAAAGAGGTCTTGCCAATGCCGTTGCCACCTTTAATTAACAAGCATGCACCCAAGGGCAAACTAAAACCAACATTGCTAAAAACTTTTTTATGATGATAAGAAATTGATAAATTATGAACTGTAAGCATAGCGATAAAAATAGTTTGCAATTTTATTTTTATTAATTATAATTTCCATGGTTAATCAAAAAATAATAACCAGTTTAATTGTTTATTATTATTTGTAAAACTTATTTTTTTAATCTAACCTACTTGCTTAATTTTATTGGGCTGGTGGCACTTTATGAATAACAAAATTTGGTGTTTAAACTAGTTTTAAACTTTTGTTATTTTATTAATTTAACCAAATTATCAACAATGACTACTCTAGAATCAACTGCACCAATTGCAGAAAACACTGATCAACCAAACGAAACCCAACAAATCACAGCCCCGCAACAAGTTAATTTGCCTCAATTTTCTATTAAACAATTAATAGATTCTGGTTTTCATTTTGGTCACAAAACCATGAGAAGAAACCCAAAAATGTCAAAATACATTTACACCAGTCGCAACGGCATCAGCATTATCGATCTTAACAAAACCGCTCAATTGTTGCATAACAGCCTAAAAACAGTCAAAGAAATTGCCAAAAACAATGGCAGAATTTTATTTATCGCCACCAAAAAACAAGCTGTTGAAGCGGTTGCTGAATCTGCCCTTCGTTGTGGCCAATATTATGTCAACAACCGTTGGCTTGGCGGTATGCTTACCAACTACAAAACCATTTCGCAATCTATTCGCACTCTCAAAAAAGTCGAAGATCAACTACACGACACCGAAATCGGTTATAATAAAAAAGAAAAATTAACTCTCGATCGCCAAAGATCTAAATTAGAACAAAACTTGGGTGGCATTAAAAATATGGGCGGTCATCCCGATTTAGTTGTGGTTATCGACACCAACAAAGAAGCGCTAGCAATTGCCGAAGCTAGAAAACTCAACATTCCTATTATGGCATTAGTCGATACCAACTGCAATCCCGACAAAATACTTTATCCAGTGCCAGGCAACGACGATTCTACCAAATCAATTAAATTGTTTTGTCGTTTAATTTCTGATGCAGTAATTGCTGGTGTTAAAGAAAATATGATAGCTTCTGGTCTTGATATCAACAAAATAGTCGAAAAAAGCTTTTTAGAAAATTTATCAGAAGTCAAAAAAAATAACGAAAAACCAAGCAAAACTTTTGATAACAAAAGAAAATTTACCAGAAACGAAGGCAGAAGCGATAATAAAGATTCTGCAGGCAAAGATTCCGATAAAAAACCACACAAACCAGACAATAAAAAACCAGCTCCAAGAAAACCAACAAAACCAGGTTTTGCTAACGATAAAAAATCAATCAAACCTAAATCTGGCGAAAGCAATAAAACCGAAAATAAATAAACTATGTCTAACAATCTTGCTCTTATCAAAAAACTTCGCGATGCTACTGGTTGTGGCATTGCCGATTGCAACAAAGCTTTGCTCGAAAATAATGCCGATTTCGAAAAATCAGTTGATTGGCTCAGAAAAAAAGGGCTATCTTCTGCCGCTAAAAAAGCAAATCGAGTTGCTAGCGAAGGTGTGGTGGCTGTGGCTGTTGCTGGCAAAAAAGCTATTATTATCGAGGTTAACTCCGAAACCGATTTTGTTGCTAGAAATCAAAAATTTCAAGAATTTGTTTCCGCTCTATCAAAAACCGCACTTAGCTACACCGATTTTGAAAAATTAAAAACCGACCAAGACTCTGCCATCAAAGAACAAATTGGGGTTATTGGCGAAAACATTCAACTCAGAAGAATGGCGGGTGTCGAAGTGCAAAATGGTGCGGTAATTAGCTATATTCACAATCAAATTGCTCCTCAAATGGGTAAAATAGCCGTTTTGGTTGCCCTTGAAAGCCCTTGCGATGTTGCAAAATTACAAGATTTAGGCAAGCAAATTGCCATGCATATTGCAGCCACCAAACCAGATGCTTTAAACATTGAACATGTCAATCCTGCAAAGCTAGCTCGTGAAATTGATATTTTAAAAGAGCAAGCCAAAGCTTCTGGCAAGCCAGAAAGCATCATCGAAAAAATGATGGAAGGCAGAATTCGCAAATACTACGAAGAAGTTGTTTTGCTTGAACAAAATTTTGTTATGGATGACAAAATAAAAATCAAAGATCTTCTCAATAATTTTAGCAAAGAAAACAATGCTAAAACCACCATTTCTGATTTTAAATTTTTCATCTTAGGCGACGGCATCGAAAAAGTTGCAGATAATTTCGCCAACGAAGTAGCCAGCATGACTAAACATCAATAAATTAATCATTTATAAAACAACAGGCTTTTTAGCACTTAACATTATGAAATACAATGGTTTAAACTCATTGTATTTCAAATATTATCTTAAACACACTTACCCAAAATATGATTCCTAAATTTAGAAATGTCGCTATCATAGCTCACGTCGATCACGGCAAAACCACTTTAATTGATGCGATGTTAAAACAAAGTGGCACTTTTCGTAATCATCAGCAAGTAGAAACTAGGGTAATGGATTCTAACGATCTCGAAAAAGAACGGGGCATCACTATTTTAGCAAAATGTACTTCTTTGTTGTGGGAAGAACAAAAAATTAATGTTATCGACACTCCAGGGCATGCCGATTTTGGCGGTGAAGTAGAAAGAGTTTTATCGATGGCAGATAGCTGTTTGTTGTTGGTTGACTCTGCCGAAGGTGTTATGCCTCAAACAAAATTTGTGCTATCAAAAGCCTTGGCTCTTGGCTTGCAACCTATTGTTATCATCAACAAAGTCGATAGACAAGATGCACGTCCAAACGAAGTTTTAGACGAAATTTTTGATTTGTTTGTTTCTTTAAATGCCAACGAAAAACAACTTGATTTTCCTGTTTTATATGCCGTTGGTCGCGATGGCTGGTGTGTTAACGACCTTGAAAAAGATGAAAGAAAAGATCTTTCTCCGCTATTTAACTTAATTTTAAGCCATGTAAATCCGCCACCATTTAACACCGAAGCTCCATTTGCGATGTTGGCAACATTACTTGATCATAGCCCATATTTTGGCAGAATGCTTACAGGTCGAATTTATTCTGGCAAAGCAAAAAATATGATGAATTTTAAAGCGATAAATTTAAAAGGCGAATTAGTAGAGCAAGGCAGACTAACTAAACTTCATGTATTTAGAGGTGTCGAAAAAATTGCCGTAGAAGAAGCAATGGCAGGCGATATCGTTTGCGTTGCTGGCCTTGAAAAATCCTCGGTTTCTGACACTTTATGCGATATTTCAGTTTCAACTCCTATCAAATCAACCCCAATCGATCCGCCAACAATGGCAATCACTATCGGTGTTAACGATTCTCCTTTGGCTGGCACCGAAGGTAGCAAAGTAACCTCACGTATGATTCGCGATCGTTTATTTGCCGAAGCAGAAACCAATGTGGCTATAAAAGTAAAAGAATCCGATGGCAAAGATTCGTTCGAAGTTGGTGGCAGAGGCGAATTGCAACTTGGAGTGTTAATCGAAAATATGCGAAGAGAAGGTTTTGAGCTTTCTGTTTCAAGGCCCAGAGTTTTATTTAAAAAAACTAGCGACAATCAAATATTAGAGCCAACAGAAGAAGTGGTGGTTGATGTCGATGACAATTTCAGCGGAGTGGTGGTTGAAAAACTTTCTTCAAGAAAAGGCGAAATGATTGAAATGAAACCATCTTCTGGTGGCAAAACTCGCCTGGTTTTTTATGTTCCTTCTAGAGGTCTTATTGGTTATCAAAGCGAATTTCTTACCGACACCAAAGGTTCTGGTGTGCTAAACCGCATTTTTCATGCCTATGTGCCATATAAAGGCGAAATGTCAAACAAAAAAAATGGGGCATTAATCGCCAACGATTCAGGTGAAGCGGTTGCCTATGCTCTCTGGAATTTACAAGATAGAGGTGTGATGTTTATTAAGCCACAACAAAAAGTTTATGCTGGCATGATTATTGGCGAAAATGCAAAACAAGGCGATTTAGAAGTAAATGTGCTAAAAGGCAAACAACTTACCAACGTTAGAGCTTCTGGCACCGATGAAGCTATCAGACTTATTCCGCCAAGAATTCTCACTTTAGAAGATATGATAACCTATGTCGGCGACGACGAATTGGTTGAAGTAACCCCAAAATCATTAAGGCTACGAAAAAAATTTCTAGATTCTAACGACAGAAAAAGATTAGGCAGAAGCAAAGAAGAAAAATTTGATTTTATAAACGATTAACCAAATTATGCAGCAACAACCACAAAATCATGGCAATATTATTTTGGCAACGGTGTTGTCTATGTTTATTTTGCTTGCTTGGAGTTTTTTTTACGAACAACCAAAGTTAAAAAAACAAGAAGCAGAAAAAAAACTTAGCCAACTTGTTGTTAAAAATAATACTGCCAACAACGATCCTAATCTTGCTAAAAATGCCACTCAAAACCCAAATCTAGAAAACTCACTAGAACTTAATCAAACTGCCAATCCTGTTACTAGAGAACAATATTTCGCCAATCCTCAAGTAAAAAACAATAGAGTAAAAATCAGCAACAACAATCTGCACGGTTCCATTTCTTTACAAGGAGCAATTTTTGACGATCTCACTTTGGCTAACTATTTCAACGAGCTAAACTCGCAAAAAGAAGTTGTTTTATTTGCCCCTGCCTCTACTTCTGAAAGATATTTCGCCGACTTTGGCTGGATCAACAAAGGAGAAAATCAAGTTAATTTACCCAATCCAAACACTTTATGGCAAGCCAGTAGCACTGCACTCACTCCACAGCAACCGCTAGTTCTTAGCTGGCAAAACGAGCAAGGCATCGATTTTATTATCACCATCAGCATTGATGAAAAATATATGTTTAATATTAAGCAAGAAGTTATCAACAATACAACAAACAACCTCAAATTAGCTAACTACGGCAGAATTTCACGATTCTTCACCCCGCAAAAACAAGCTAATTTTATTTTACACGAAGGTCCAATCGGTTCTTTTAATGGCATCTTAGAAGAGTTTTCTTATCAAAAAATGATAAAAGAAAAACAGAAAAATTTTAGCAACAATTCTGCCGGTTCTTGGCTTGGAATCACCGATAAATATTGGTTTAGCACCCTTATTCCAAGCTCAAATATTGCTTATCAAGCTAGTTTTTCTAGTCAAATTATCAATCAACAAAATCAATATTTGGCAACTTTCACTTCCGATCCAATAGAAATTTCAGCCAACAGCAAAGCCACCATCGATCATCATCTATTTGCAGGGGCAAAAACAGTTAAATTACTCGATGATTACAAAACTAAATTCGATCTCAAATTATTTGATAGAGCAATAGATTTTGGCTGGTTTTATTTTCTTACCAAACCATTCTTTTTTGCTATCGATTTTTTATACAAATTTTTGGGCAACTTTGGTCTAGCAATTCTTGCTATGACTGTTTTGGTAAAATTAGCTTTGTTTCCTTTGGCAAATAAATCTTATGGAGCCATGGCAAAAATTCGCAAAATACAACCAAAAATAGAAGCTTTAAAACAAAGAATCACCGATAAACTTGCCTTAAACCGCGAAATTATGGAGCTTTACAAAAGAGAAAAAATCAATCCTGCTTCTGGTTGTTTGCCTATTTTTATTCAAATTCCCATTTTTTTCGCTCTTTACAAAGTGTTTTTCGTAACTCTCGATATGAGGCATGCCCCTTTTTATGGTTGGATCAAAGATTTATCTGCTCCCGACCCCACTTCGATCTTTAATTTATTTGGCTTGTTGCCTTTTCAGCCTTCTGGTGTTTTTATGATTGGCATTTGGCCAATTCTTATGGGAATAACAATGTTTTTGCAACAAAAAGTAAGCCCAAGCACCACCGATCCTATTCAGGCAAAAGTGCTAAAACTAATGCCTTTTATACTCACCGTTTTGTTGGCATCTTTTCCATCTGGCTTAGTAATTTACTGGACCTGGAGCAATACTTTATCTATTTTGCAACAACTATATATCAATCACAAACATAAAAACTGATGTTTAGCTCGCAAACTTTAGGCATTATTGGTGGCGGTCAATTAGGCAAAATGATTGCCAACAAAGCTCATCAATTTGGTTTAAAAACAATCATTTTAACCGATCAAGAAAATTCTCCCGCTTCTTTTGTCAGCAACAACATTTTGGTTGGCGATTATCAAAATCAAGAAATTTTACAACAATTTTGTTCTAAAATTGATTTTGCTACTTTTGAATTCGAAAATATTCCTCTAGCATCCGCTCAATATGTTGCTAAACACAAGCCGCTTTTTCCAAAACCAGAGGTTTTAGCCATCACTCAACACCGCTTGTTAGAAAAAAACTTTCTTAACCAAATAAAAGTTGCCACCACCAAATATCTCGCTGTCAATACTTATCAAGATTTAGAAACCAGCTATTTACAACTCGGTAAAAGCATTTTAAAAACCACCACCATGGGCTACGATGGCAAAGGTCAATTTGTGCTAGATTCTATGGCTAGTTGCCAACAAGCTTGGCAAGAATTATCGACTTATCTCGGTCAAAATTCACTGAAAGATCAATTAATTTTAGAGCAATTTTGCAATTTTTCTTGCGAATTGTCTGTGTTGGTAGCAAGATCGCAAAAACAAATAGTCGCCTACGACCCGCTTAAAAACATTCATCGCCACGGCATTTTATGGCAAAGCCACTATCCTTCGTTATTAACAAACAACCTTATTTCACAAGCCAAAGAAATTGCCATACACATTGCCAAAAGCCTCGATTTAATTGGTGTGCTAGCGGTAGAGTTTTTTTTGGTTGATAACCAATTATTAGTTAACGAACTAGCTCCAAGACCACATAATTCTGGGCATTTTTCGATGGATGCTTGCATCACTTGTCAATTTGAGCAATTAATTAGGGCGGGCTTAAACATTAATCTTGGCTCAACCAAATTTCACAGTACTGGTTATATGCAAAATTTATTGGGTAAACAAATCACAGATGTCGAACAATTTTTACAAAACGACAAGGCAAAAATTCATATTTATGGCAAAGAAAAAATAGCAGAGGGCAGAAAAATGGGGCACATCAATATTTTAAACAGCTATGAATAATCTTATTGTTTTCTTTCAAACTGGCGGAATTGCCATGTTGCCTTTATCTTTTTTGGCAATTATTTTGCTGGCAATAATGATCGATAAACTGTTTTTTTATCATAAGCACCTGAAAATCAGCAAAAATCTAGAAAATCTTATTTATCAACCGCAATTTTGCTATCAAACTTGGCAAAATTCTTTAACAAATCTTTCTGCACAGCATTTTTATTTTTCTTTATGGCAAACTCTTGAGAAAGAAAAAAATCAAAATAACAAAATCATTCTCGAAAATCAAGCAACAAATCTATTGAAAAAACTAGAAAAACAAATGTTTTCTGGGGTTTGGGTGCTAGAAACCACTATAAGTGTCGCTCCTTTATTGGGTTTGCTTGGCACCATTATTGGCATGTCGGCAAGTTTTAAAATTTTAGGTTCTAATCAACTAAATTCGGCAGGCATCACTTCTGGTGTGGCAGAAAGCTTAATTGCCACTGCTTTTGGCTTGGTTGTGGCAATTGTCGCTTTATTTACTTTTAATTTATGGCAGAAAATAACAAATCATGCTCTTGACAACCTCGAAATTATTGCCACCAAATTTATTCATAATTTATAACAAAAATTTTTCTTATGTATAGCATTGAGTAATACCATTTCCATAAATAAATACCGCATTTAATATTTGACTTTTAATTAATATTAATCTTTAATTTATAATAAATTTCTCTCAATCAAATTTATTATAAATATAACTTCCTACACAAAACTAATTGACGAAAATCTTTTTAAACAAGCGGTAAGAGAAGCTTGATGCTATTGGGAAATATGCCAAGATAGCTCTGAGGCTTCAATCAATTATCAGTAGTAAAGAAGGTAACATTTTGCAAACAGCTAGATTTCTAGGATTTGATCGAGACTCGATTATAATACCATTTCCCATATTTATATAGCTTATTACTTCAACTGTGCATTTTAAATCTGGTTTCGCTGTTTGTTCTTGTAATTTTTCAAAAATTTTTAAGATTATTGGTTTTATTTTCTCTGCACCATGTGCATCGTATTTGTCAAATAAAATTCTTATCTATTGATTTTGTATGTTGTTTGAATTTATGATTTTAATTAAATTAACAACATAATTTTCTATATTTTTTCTCGCTATTTGTTGTGTAGAATCTAAAACATTTGTTGCAGGAATATCTTCTGCTTTTAAACCGCTGATTATAAACAATAAAGGTTTGTTTTGAGCTTTGCTTTGTTGTTGTGAAGTTTTTTCAATTTTGATTGCTCCTTTTTGCATTTTAGTTTTAAGATCAATAATTTCATAATCTTTATCATTAAAAATATTGTTAAGAAATGGTATTATGTATTCTTGATGTTGAACCGAATCAAATGTTCTTGAAAAGCGAGATAAAATAGTGCAAACTAAAGAAACTGCAATTAGTTTGTTGTTATTTTCTGGGTTTGATGTTTCATATTCTGCTAAACTGCAACCAAACAGCTTCTTAAAAAATAAGGAATGAAATTAACAAAATAATTAAAGCCACCAATTAATTAA
>RFXY01000180.1 GCA_009921385.1 Pseudomonadota bacterium | reverse complement strand
AATTTTAGGCATTATCAAGTTAGAAGTTCCTCTTGGTAAAGCCAATCCTGCACCTCCAATAGGTCCGGCTTTGGGTCAGAAAGGTTTGAATATTATGGAGTTTTGTAAGCAATTTAATGCTTTAAAGCTCGAGTATGATCAAGGCACTCCAATACCAGTAATTATCACTGCCTATAAAGATAAAAGTTTTACTTTTATCACCAAAAATCCTCCTGTTTCTTATCTTATAAAAAAATCTATTTCTTTAGCGAAAGGTTCATCAAACCCTGGTAAAGATGTTGTTGGCAAAATCACTATGGAACAAATCAAAGAAATTGCTAAGAAAAAAATGGTTGATATGAATGCTGCTAGTATTGAGTCTTGTGCCTCGATGATAGCTGGCACTGCTATATCAATGGGTCTTGAAGTTGTTGAATAATATTTCAGATTATAAATATGAAAAAAACTAAAAAACAAATTCAGCAAAAGTTAATTGCAAAAACTATAGAAGAAGCAATTGAAAATATTAAAACTATTTCTGCTGAAAAAAAACGTAAATTTATTGAATCTGTTGATATTGCTATTAACTTAGGTATCGATCCAAAACAATCCGATCAAGCTGTGAAAGGATCTTTATTATTGCCAAATGGTTCTGGTAAACAAGTAAAAATTTTGGTTTTAACTGGTAACGAAGATTTACAAAAAATTGCTATTCAATCTGGTGCTTTAATGTCTGGTTTAGAAGATATTATTGCTAAAATAGATGGTGGTTTTCTTGATTTCGACTGTTGCATAGCCACTCCAGAAGTGATGCCAAAATTAGCAAAAATAGCTAAAAAACTTGGTCCACGTGGTTTAATGCCTAGCCCAAGAAATGGCACTGTTACCAACGATATCAAAAAAGCAGTATCAGAAGCAATAAAAGGTCGAGTTGATTTTAAAAACGACAAAGGCGGAACAGTTCATTGTTTAGTTGGTAAAATTAATTTTGAAACTAAACAATTACTTGACAATGTTCTTGCTATTGTAAAGGTTATTAAAGAATCAAAGCCAGAATCTTCAAAGGGTAAATTTATCAGATCTTTCTATATAAATTCTACTATGGGTCCTTCGATTGAGGTTCCTGCTGAATCAATTTAATTTACTTTGCCATGAACAGAAATCAAAAGTCCGATCTTGTATCTTATATACAAAGCAATATAAATCATAGTGGCTTTATTACAATTATTCAATATCGCGGAATGTCTGATAAGCAACTATTTGATTTAAGGGTTGCTTTAAAATCTAAAAAATGCAATATTAAAATTGTTAAAAATACCCTGATCAAAGTTGCTTTTAAAGGCACAGATCTTGAAAAATTAAACAATCATCTTACTGGTCCAATAGCAATAGTTTATGCAGAAGATCCTGTAGCTCTTTCAAAAGTTATAGTTGATACTTCTAAACAAGTAGAATCTTTAAAAATTATCACTGGATTTTTTAATAGTAACCTAATGCCTGAATCTACAATTAGAGATCTTGCTAAATTAGGCTCAATGGATGAAGTGAGAGCTTCTTTTATTGGTCTACTTCAAAACAAGCAATCACAATTCTTGAATATTCTTGGTGCTCCAGAAAAGGGATTGGCAACTTTAAAAAATCAATAATTCTTATATTAACAACTTAAAAATAAAATCAATATGTCAACTGATCTTAATCAATTAACTGAAACCTTATCCTCTTTAACAATTCTTGAACTTGCAGAATTAAGTAAAAAATTAGAAGAAAAATGGGGTGTTTCTGCAATGTCTTTTGCAGCATCTTCTCCTGCTTCTGGTGCAGCTCCTGTTGCCGAAGTTAAAGATAAATTCGATATTCATTTAATTGCTATTGGTGATAACAAGATTAATGTTATTAAAGAAGTAAGAGCAATCACTGCTTTAGGATTAAAAGAAGCTAAAGATTTGGTTGAAGGAGCTCCTAAATTAGTAAAAGCAGAAGTTTCTAAAGAAGAAGCTGACGAAATCAAGAAAAAATTAGAAGCCGCTGGAGCAAAAGTAGAATTAAAATAATATTTTAATAAATATTTATTGCAAACTATCAAACTATTTATGTTCTTACGGAATTATAGATAGTTTGATATTAAGTTTTGTTTTAAAATGATTTATAATCAAAAAAAACAAAACACAATTTTTATTGTTTGATTCTTAGGCTTTTTACTGATTATAAAATTAATATTATTACTATT
>RFXY01000179.1 GCA_009921385.1 Pseudomonadota bacterium | reverse complement strand
AAAAAGCCTCAAGCTGTATGGATATACAGCTTTCGTTTTTTAAAGTTTTTATCTCAAAAATATTTTGTTAGATTTATTAATTTTAAAGTTGAAATGGTATTATTTCTTAAAATATCATTTATTATCATCTTATTTTTTAGCAACAAAGCCCTCGCTCAAAATATTGAAGTGCAAAACTTTATTCAAGATTTTGGCAATAAAATTATTTCCATTGCTAGCGACAAAAAAAGCAAAGATAATCAAAAAAAACAACAAATTATCGATTTGATAGATCAAAACATCGATGCTAAATGGATCGCTAAATTTGTTTTAGGATCTCACTATAAAAGCGCTACCGACAACCAAAAAGAGCAGTTTTTTTCTTTATATCGTCAGTTTATGATAAACACTTATGCTCCAAAATTTAATGGTTATAATGGCAAAAAATTTGCGGTCAACAATGTAAGCAAGCAAAGCAGTTTTTTCTTGGTGAAAGCTCAATTTTATCCCAAAGACAATCAAAACCCCATCAACTTAGATTTTCGAGTAAAAGAGCAAAACAAAAAATTGGTGATAGTCGATTTTATCGCCGAAGGGGTTAGTTTGCTTGAAACTCAACGATCCGAATTTGATTCTACCATCAAAAACACAGGCATAGAAAAATTTTTACTCGATTTAAATGCTAAAATCAACACTCTTTAATATAAAATTCATATGAAAATAGGTGTTTCCGCCATTGCTGGCAAAATGGGCTTAACCATCGCAAAAATGGTGCATCAACACAATATCGCCGAATTAACTTCTGGCTTGGTGAAAGAAGGCAATAGTTTTTGTCATCAAGATCTCGGTTTGTTTTTAGGCTACGAAAAATCTGGCTACACCATCACCGACAATCAACACGATTTCGCCAAATCTTGCAATGCCATCATCGATTTTTCTGCCCCGGCACTTAGTTTGCAATTAGCAAAAATATGCTCTCAACATCACAAAATCTTCATTTGCGGCACCACCGGTTTTAACGAAGAAGAAAAAGCTCAATTAGCCAATTATGCCCAATCTACTCCAATTATTTGGTCGGCAAATATGTCTTTAGGAGTCAATTTGTTGCTTAATTTAGTTGAACTCACCGCCAAAATTTTAAGAGAAGATTTTGATGCCGAAGTTTTAGAAATGCATCACAACAAAAAAATCGATTCTCCTTCTGGCACCGCTCTTGCTTTGGGCAAAGCAATTGCTTGCGGTCGAGATATCGCCTTAAAAGAAGTTGCCAATATGGTTCGTTGCGACACCAACAAGCCAAGACAAAAAGGCGAAATAGGCTTTGCCACCCTAAGAGGGGGCGATGTGGTGGGCGATCACACCGTTATTTTTGCTGGCGAAGGCGAAAGAATAGAGCTTTCTCACAAAGCCTCTAAAAGAGATATTTTTGCTTCTGGAGCAATTAGAGCGGCAATTTGGGCAAGCAATAAAAAATCTGGTTTTTTTTCGATGAGAGATGTTTTAAATTTTAGCAAATAACCTATGTCTAGCGAAAAAAAAATTTTAATTATCGCAGGCTCCGATTCTTGTGGCGGAGCAGGCATTCAGGCCGATATCAAAACCGCCACCGCTCTACACACCTACTGCTCAACTGCCATCACTTGCCTTACCAACCAAAACACCCAAAAAGTTTATAACATTCACTATACACCAGTTGATTTTTTATCAGAACAAATCAAAGTTTTACTTGATGATATAAATTTTGATGTCATTAAAATTGGTATGCTTGGCAACCAAGAAATTATTGATTGTGTTCATAAAGCCCTGCTAAAAAAATTTAAAAAAATTCCCATTATACTCGACCCTGTAATGGTCGCCACTTCTGGCGATCTTTTGTTCGATAAATCAGCCATCAACGACTTAAAACTAAAACTAATCAGCAAGTGTTTTATGGTGACTCCCAATATTGATGAGGCGAAAGTATTAAGTGGCATAAACATCAAAAACATCAGCGATATGCGAGAAGCGGCCTCTGAAATCAAAACCAATTTGGGTTGCAAAACTGTTCTTGTCAAGGGCGGGCACTTAAATTTTACCGACGGCAAAATTCACAATGTTTTTTTAGATAACGATCATAAATTTCATATCATTTCTAACAAAAAAATCAATGCCAAAAAACTTCACGGCACTGGTTGCACTTTGGCAACCGCCATTGCTTGTTCTGGTGATACATTAGTTCTCCAAAATATCACTCTTGAT
>RFXY01000178.1 GCA_009921385.1 Pseudomonadota bacterium | reverse complement strand
AAAGGGACTGTTGCATCCCAAATTATGTTTTAATTTTTTGCTAGTTTTTAGGAGAAATTTTAGCTATTTTTGCTCTCATATTAAACATATTAGGGCAAAAATAGCTGAAATTTATACAAAAAATGGCAAAAAAGTAAAATACAATTTAGGATGCAACAGTCCCTAAAGTGTTGCCAAAAAACTAACAATATCTTGGCTATTTTGCAAAGACAATGTTTCAATTTGTGGGCAGGTTTTACTAGCCAAACCGCATAAAACCTTACCTGAACCAACTTCGATAATTCTTTCGATTTGCTGATTAGCAAAATAAAGATTGGTTTGTCTCCATAAAACCGAGCCAGTAATTTGGCTAGTAAGTAGTTGCTTAACTTGTGAAACATCATTAATTGGCAAGGCGGTAACATTTGCAACAACTGTTACTTGCGGTTGATGATAAGCCACATTTTGCAAGGCCTCATCCATTTTTTGTTTGGCATCAAGCATTAACTCACTATGAAAGGCACCACTTACTGGTAATAAAATTGCTCTTTTTATACCAAATTCTTTAGCTATTAAAACAGCATAATCAATCGCTTTTTTTTCGCCCGAAATAACCAGCTGCCCCACTGAATTATCGTTGGCAACTTGACAAATCCCAAAACTACTCGCTTTTTTTACGAGAGCTTCAATTTGCTCTGGCTCACCACCTAAAAGAGCAGCCATTGCTCCTTGGGCTTTTTCACCGCATTTTGCCATAGCCAAGCCCCTAGTTTGCAATAAAGAAGCGGTGGTTTTTACATCAAAAACTCCGCTAGCACATAAGGCGGAATATTCGCCCAAAGAATGCCCTGCGGTAAGGCAAGCAAAAGAGCTAAAAGGCAATTTGGTTTCGTGCAATAAAATTTGCACAATAGCCATTGAAACAGCCATTAAAGCTGGCTGAGTGTATTGAGTTTTGGTGAGCTCATCGGCTGGCCCTTCAAACATTAAAGCACTTAACTTAAATTTTAATTGCTCATCTATTTCAGCAAATAAATGTTTAGCTACAGAAAAGTTTTGAGCCAAATCAAAGCCCATACCAACAATTTGCGAGCCCTGACCAGGAAAAACAATAGCGGTTTTTTTTAACATAATTTTATAAATATTTAGTAATAATTTTTTTTACTTCACCACAAATAGATTTATCGTTAACAGCAAAAGCAATGTTTGCCTCAATATAGCCCAAAACACTACCGCAGTCAAACCTAGGAGCAGCTACTTGCTGATAGTAAAAAGGGTAATCTTTACACATTTGCTGCATGGCATCGGTAAGCTGAATTTCGTTGCCCTTGCCTTGCTTTACCTTGGCTAAATAATCGAAAATTTGCGGTTGCAAAATGTACCGACCGATAATCGCCAAATTTGAAGGAGCAAAATCGGGCTGTGGTTTTTCAACCATATCGGTAATTAGCTGACTATTTTTATTATTGCTGGTGGCGATAATACCGTATTTATTAGTTTGCGATTTTTCAACCATATCAACACCTACAACACTAGAATTATTGCTCTGCTTTGAGTAAAAATCAAGCATTTTTGCTAAAAAATTTTCAGATCTATTTTGGCTTGGCATTAGTAATTCATCGGCCAAAATCACCACAAAAGGCTCATCTTTTGGTAAAAAACCTTTAGCACAACTCACTGCATGCCCTAAACCCAGAGGTTTTTGTTGCCTCACAAAGCAAATCTGCCCTGCTTGCGGCATCCAGCCCATCACATTAGCTAATTCTTGCTCTTTACCATTATCATTTAAAGTATTTTCAAGCTCATAAGCATGATCAAAATGATTATTGATAGCATTTTTATTTCGACCTGTGACAAAAATAAATTTCTCAATGCCAGCCTGCACAGCCTCTTCAAAAGCATACTGAATTATCGGCTTATTGGCAATTGGAAGCATCTCTTTGGGCATTGCCTTTGTAGCAGGTAAAAATCGAGTTCCTAAGCCACCTACTGGAAAAACCGCTGTGGTAATTTTAGACATTTTCTGATATTTTTAATTTACGATAAATAGTTGATCTGCCAATATTTAATTGCTTAGCCACTTCTGATAAATTGCCGTTATAAATATTTACCAATCTTTTAATAATTTCTTCTTCTAAAAAATCGAGAGATTTACAACCGCCGTCGTCGTCAAAAATATCAACAAGCTCGCTACCCATATCGGAATTCTTTTTAATATTGGCTTTGGCCTTGATAATGTTGTTATTTTCTTTATAAACCAAATT
>RFXY01000177.1 GCA_009921385.1 Pseudomonadota bacterium | reverse complement strand
TTTAAATCGCATTCTAACTTTATTTTTTTATCACAAACTTCTAACCTCTTCTTTGTTTTCTTAATTTTATTTTCATAAATTATGGCTACTACTCAAAATTTGTTAAAATTTATTTTTTGGCTAGCAGTGGGTGCAATTGGTGCCTCTGCTTTTGCTTTTATTGCTTTGCATCGGGGCGAAACAATCTCTTCTCTGTGGTTTTTGCTGGCTTGTTTTGGTTGCCAACTGATTGCTTATCGTTTTTATTCGGCTTTTCTTGCCACTAAAGTTTTGTGTTTAAACAATCAAAACCTAACTCCCGCCCATAAACTTGCCGACGGAAACAACTTTGTGCCAACCAATCGCTGGATAGTTTTTGGCCATCATTTTGCTGCCATTGCCGGCCCTGGCCCGTTGATTGGCCCAACTTTGGCCGCTCAGTTTGGTTATTTGCCAAGCACCATCTGGATCATTGTTGGCTCTATTTTGGCGGGAGCTGTGCAAGATATGATAATTCTCTTTGCCTCGGTTCGTAGAAATGCCAAATCTTTGGGCAAAATGATTGAAGAAGAAATTAGCAAAACCGCTGGTATTGTGGCATTGTTTGGCACTTTGGCGATTATCTTGATTTTAATTTCTGTGCTGGGTCTAATTGTGGTAAAAGCTTTGGCTCATAGCCCTTGGGGTGCTTTTACTGTGCTGATGACTATTCCAATTGCTATGTTGGTGGGCATTTATCTTTATTATATTCGGCCAACTGGGGTTTTAGAAGCAAGTTTAGTGGGTTTTGCCTTGTTTTTATTGGCGGTTTATGGTGGAAAATTAGTTCATTATCACCCAGTTTTGTCGGTTTTGTTTAATCAAGATGCCAAAATTTTGGCTTTGGCGATAATTATTTATGGTTTTTTGGCAGCGGTTTTGCCTGTGTGGCTGTTGCTTACCCCTCGCGACTACCTTTCTTCTTTCTTAAAAATCGGCACCATCGCTTTGCTTGCTATTGCTTTGTTTGTTTTTCAACCGCAAGTGCAAATGCCCGCCCTTACTAGTTTTATCGATGGCAACGGCCCAATTTTTAGTGGCAAAATATTTCCATTTTTATTTATTATTGTTGGTTGTGGGGCGATTTCGGGCTTTCATAGCTTGGTTGCTTCGGGCACTACTCCTAAAATTATTAACCAAGAAAGCGATATTCGGCTTGTGGGCTACGGCAGTATGTTGCTTGAAGGTTGTGTGGCAATTATGGCACTAATTGCCGCTTGCATTTTAGACCCTGCCATTTATTTTGCCATCAACACTCCGCTACCTGTTTTGGGTGCCGATCCGCAAAGCACCATAAATGCTTGGGGCTTTTCTTTGCAACATCAGCAAATGCTTGATTTAGCCACTCAAATGGGCGAAAATAATTTGTATGGCCGAACTGGCGGAGCCCCTTCTTTGGCGGTGGGTATGGCAACTATTTTTTCTAAGGCTTTTGGTAGCAAAATGCTATCTTTGTGGTATCATTTTGCCATTATGTTTGAAGCGATTTTTATTTTAACCACTCTTGATGCTGGCACAAGGGTGGCACGCTTTATGCTCGAAGATTTATTTAGGTTAAAATATAAAAAAATGCTAGAATCAAAATTTTCAGCGATTGTGTCAAGTGCTTTGGTGGTGCTTGGTTGGGGCTATTTTTTATATGTTGGAGTGCTTGATCCTGCTGGTGGGGTCAACATTTTATGGCCGTTGTTTGGTATGTCAAATCAAATGCTGGCAGGCATTGCTTTGTGTTTAGCGACGGTTATTTTATATCAAAAAAAACCAAAAAAATATTGTCTCATCACTTTTCTACCTTTGCTGTTTGTAACCTTTAACACTAGCTATGCGGTGTTGCAAAAGGTTTTTTCTGCTGATCCCAAAATTGGTTTTATTGCTTCTGGCAAAAACACTTGGCAACAAGCATTGAACCAGGCTAGTTTGCACCCAGAAAAACTCGCCACCGCCAAACAAATTTTGTTTAATCAATATTTAGTATCAACAATCGCCTTGCTATTTTTGTTAATTTTGTGGGTAATTATTATCGAATCTGCTAAAAAAATTTTAAAATTACGATAATCTGCTAAAAAAACATCTTGATATTAAAAGGGGAATTTTGCACTGTACTCGATCTGAATTCCCTGCACTAACGAAGGGGTGGCGGGCGAAGCGAGGACGGGGTAGTGTCGGGAGCCGATCGCAGATGTTTTTTCGAAGAGATCCTGCCGTGTGTTGCTGACACTACCTTGGTCTTTTTTTT
>RFXY01000176.1 GCA_009921385.1 Pseudomonadota bacterium | reverse complement strand
TCGATCAGAATTCCCCTTCTGTAGAAGGGGTGGCGACCGAAGGTCGACGGGGTAGTGTCGGCAAGCAGATCTCGATCAGAATTCCCCTTCTGTAGAAGGGGTGGCGACCGAAGGTCGACGGGGTAGTGTCGGCAAGCAGATCTCGATCTAATAACCCTCCCTCAAGAAATTTATTTTACGGGAGGGTCGAAGGAGAAGCCTTCGGGGAGGGGTAAATGATATTATTGACAAAACTATAATTTGAGTTTGTGATTGGGTTTTCTGACCCCTCCCCGAACTGCCGATGGCAGTTCGACCCTCCCGTAAAGCGGGAGGGTGATTAGATCGAGATCTGCTTGCATAATGTGCCTTGTGGGGGAGGGCGATTAGTTGTCTTTGCTTTGGTTTTCTATCGCTGCGATTTCTTCTGGGCTGAGGTTGTAGAGGGCATAAACCATTTGGTCGATTTTGGCATCTGTTTGGTTGAAAGTGAGTTGCAATTTTTTGACTTCGGCTTGCTTTTCTTTTAATCGAGCAAGCCACTTTTCTTCTTGTTTGGCAGTGAGATTTATTTTTTGTAAAGTGATGGCTTGCAAAAACTCTCCCCAAGAAAGTTCGCTCCACCTAGCAAGCTGTTTATTGATGTTTATTGTAGCAAATTCTCCTGTAAGTAATTCAAAAAATTGAGTGTTAATAACATCAATTTTGCCGTTTATGTGCATCATTAATTCAACTTTTTCAGTAATTTCGATTTGTTGTTTTTGGCTTGCGATAGCAATTGGTATTTTGCATAGCGGTTCAATATCTAGCTGATAGTTTGAGCCTTGCATTTTGCCTTTATTTTTTAAATAAAAAGCGACAAGTTTTGAGTTTAAAACCCCAGTAAGATATTTTAGGTTTATATCGTTTGGTTTGACGATATTAAAAGTTCTGTCAACATAAGAATCAAAATCAATATAACTAAAACGAGGTCTTAATGTTGATTTCCTAACGACTAATATTTTTTTCCCTAAAAATATTATTTCTTTTCTAGCACAATGTAAACCATAAGGCTTATTAATTGAGGTTATAATTTTTTTAAATTTATCTAAATGTTTTTTGATGTTTGGATAATTGTTAATTTTATTTGGTTTTTTAAAGCTGGAATTTGTATAAATTGCCCATCTAGTGTTCTTATTATTGGCAAAATATCTGTCAATTTCTTTGGTGGTATATTCTGGTTTGATAATTTCAAGCTCTTGTGTAGTTAAGTTTAAAGCATCTTTTTCTGCTGTGGTGATGCTAAAAATTCCGTCGCCAATTTTAAAATCTTTACCAAGAATCTTTTTACTTTTTTTATTAACAATATCTTGCGAATAATCTATTGTGCTAAAAATATCATCTTTTTTTAATCTATAGTTACCTACTTTTTCGAGTTTATCAAAAAGTGGTTTTAAATTATCACTTACAAAATGAATGGTTTTATCAAGTAAATCAGCGGTTGCAAGCTCTATTTTTTCAAAAGTGCTTTTTGTGAGGCTTTCAGAAATTGCCACTTGCTTTTGGGTAAATAATTTTTCGGTTGTGTTATTTAGTTTGCAATACTCTACAAGATGTGTGGCGGTTGGTGTTTTTTGCAAGCAAAATATCATAGTTTGAATGTCGGCAGTTTTAAAAACTTTGTTATCGTTAAAATCAACATACGAAATCAGTGTTGCTTCTTGCAAAATTTTGTTACGAGTTTTTGAGGCTCCTTGGTTGGTAAGCCAGCTGTTTGGGGCAATGTAAGATAAGTAGCAGTTTTTGTTTAATAAATCAAGCCCAAGACAAGCAAAAAATTGCCAAAAATCCATTTTGCCTTGATAATATTGCGAAGCAAAAGGAGGCTTGTTTTGTTGTGGCGAATGTTTGGTTGATTTATACTTTTTATTAGCAGGGTTTAGTGGCTCAAAAATTTCTCGGTGCTTGTCTTCTTTAATGTAGGGCGGGTTGCCAATAATAACATCAAATTTAAAATTAAATTCTTTTTGCCAATCAAATGCTAGCGACTTGCTAAATATATTAGCTTGCCTTTCTTTGTAAATATCGCCAATCATATCGTTGGCGGTGCCTGTTAATTCGTAAATAACTTTGCCTTCGTATTCGTCATATCGACCTGCGATGTTTTCGTCTGGTATTAAACTGTTGCCGATTTTGATGTTGTCGTTGAGATTTAATAGTTTTTCTTTGTGATGGGCGGTTTTTAGCCACAGTGAAAGTTTGGTAATTTCAACAGAATTCGGGTTGATGTCGACTCCATAAATATTGTTTTG
>RFXY01000175.1 GCA_009921385.1 Pseudomonadota bacterium | reverse complement strand
TGGTGCTGTTGGTGGTGCTGCTATATTAGCAGCAGCCACCCTCGCCCTCTGCCGTTGGCGAACAAACAGAGCAGCGCAGCAGTCAGCAGGTGATTTGGAAGCTCAAGTAGCAAGGCCAGCAGGTGCTGTGACAGTTCGAGAAGCTCAAGTAGCAAGAAGGCCAGCACCTGCTGCGACAGATGCAGAAGCTCAAGTATTAGGCAGACAGGAAACAACAAGCATCGCTGATCTTGGCAATAAGCACATTGCCAAGATCTTCTAAGTTATCTATGGTGATAGAGTTTTGATAAAATCTTTGCAAGTCGTGCCCGATGCCAATGCCGATTACTTCGATTTTTTGTTGTTTTTCGATTTGCAAAATCACTTTTTGCAAATGCCAACTCAAAATATCGTAGCCATTAGCAGAATTGGTTGAATCATCAACTGGGTTGCCATCTGAAATGACCACCAAAATTTTTCTTTTTTCGCTTTGTTGCATCAGCCGAGCCTTGGCAAAAAGCAAGGCTTCGCCATCGATGTTTTCTTTTAGCAAACCCTCTTTTAACATCAGCCCCAAATTAATTTTTGCCTTTTTAAAACTTTGCTTGCTGTGTTTATAAATAATATGCCGAAGTTGATTTAACCTGCCCGGCTCGCTTGGCCTGCCACTCATCTCCCATAGTTTTTTCACTTTCCCGCCCTTCCAATCGACCGTGGTAAAACCAATAATTTCGGTTTTTACCCCAAATCGTTCTAAAATAGTGGCAATAATTTGGCAAGACATTGCACTAATCACAATTGGCATACCCCTCATCGAGCCAGAATTATCAAGCAACAAAGTGATGGTAGTGTTTTGATAGTCGTGATTTTTTTGATTAATAAAAATGTTTTCAAGATGCGGATTTAAAACAATTTGAGTGAGTTTTTTGCGATTCAACACCCCGAGTTGCTGATATTCGAGAATATTATTTTTTTTCGACAACAATTTTTGTTTAAATTTTAAACTGATTTTATTAGAAACCGTTTTAAGAGTGGCAATTTTTGCCATCAACTGGCTCAACAACAAATCTAGCTCGGGCTTGCTTAAAAACTTCGCTGGGTAAATCACCTCATCAAAACTGCTGTTGAAAATTTTATAAGCCTTGCTAAACACAATTTTTTGCTCATCAATATTTGGTTGGCTTTGAGAATTTGGCTGGCTTTCTTGATGTTTTTCTAACATATTTTTTTCATCATAAGCAACATTTTGCTCGTTTTTGGCTTCTTGATTTTGCTCTTGGCGATTTGCTTGTTCATCTGGCAATTGAGTTTGAGTTTCTGCCGTTGCTTGCAGATTATCTTGGCTTGTGTCTTCTGGATTTGGTGCCAAATTATCGGGTGGCAACTGCTGATTTTCTTGGTTTTGAGTTGGTTGCTCTTGTAAAAAAAGCCGATAACTGGCAATGATTTTGCTTGCCTCTTGGGCAAATTTTTGTTGTTGATGAATGTGTTTTTTGAGGGCAAAAATTTTTGCCAGCAAGGTTTTTGGCAGTTGTAAAGCTAGTTTTTGCACAAAATTGGCGGTGCCATGCAGATGATTATTTAGTAACAACAAAGCGATGTTATAACGATCTGCCTGATGAATAAAATTTTCGATAGCCAAAGCAATGTTTTTGCTGATACCCAGATAATTTTCGTTTGCCAACAAGAGTAGCCGAATTTTTTCGAACTCGTCAAACATTGCCATATTTTCTGTTGATTGCTGTTGCAACAATTCGCTATGCAATTTGAGATTACAAAACAACAAATAACAGCACGACATATCGACATTTGCCTTGCTTAATTGATAGGCAAGTTTTTGGCTTTTTTTATTGAGCTGTTGCGGGTAATAGGCTTTAATGCCGTTGTTGCTTAACGAATGCTGGTTCCATAAAAAAAAATTATGACTATGATGGTGGCTAAACTCAATATTTAAGCCATCGCAACCAGTGATAGCAGAAGCGGTTTTGTTGATGATTTGTTGAAAGGTAAGTTGTTTTGCTTGCATTTATTTTGTGAAAACCGCAAATAGTGAGACTTGCATCTCAAATTTGTTTTGATTTTTTGCCAGTTTTGAAAATTTTACAACAAACAACCAAAAAAGCTAGCAAAAAATCAAGTTCGGTGAAATAGAAAATTTAGAGAGATTATTGGTTGGTCAACACTATCAAGCTCGCAACTTTTTTTGTGAGAGAAATATAAAAGTTCTGGGGCAAAATTTCCCTTTTTTAGAAGGGGTGGATTTTTTTGCGACAGCAAAAAAAGACCAAGGTAGTGTT
>RFXY01000174.1 GCA_009921385.1 Pseudomonadota bacterium | reverse complement strand
AGAATATGTTATTAAAGAATTACTTGAAGCAAATATTCAAATTGGCGAAGAAGATTCTTTAAAAATGCAAAAAGATCTGTTGTTTGCCAATGAAAAAATAGATATTTTTTTAAATGATCTTGCAAAAAATCTTGAAGAATCATCTTCTTTTTTAATGCAAAGTCAAAAAATAATTAACAGAAATAATGTTATAATCGAAAAATATCTTAACGAACATAGCAATTGTTTCGAAGAAATTTTTACTTGCATCGATTCTAATACAAGCGATATTGATAGATTATTATTAAAATTACAAAATATTAAACAAAGCCTGAATTTTGATATAGACAAAGATCATCTTGAAGAGAGATTGTTTTTAATACGTAATTTATCAAGAAAATATAATGTAATTAGCGATGATTTAACACAAATCGCTCAAGATGCTCAAAATAAATTATCAAAAATAGTTACTAGTCAAGATAATTGTCAAAATGCAATACAAAAAAGAGATGTAATTTGGCAAGAATATGTAAAATTAACAGAAAGTCTTAGTTATATAAGAAAAGAAAAAGCCATTTCATTAGCAAAAAAAGTTGAAGAAGAGTTACAATATTTAAAAATGCCAGGAGCTAAATTTAAAATAATGGTAGACTATGATATTAATAATTATAAACTAGATGGTGCAGATAAAATTAAGTTTTTATCAGCAATTAATACAGATTTTTTTGATGAAATCGCCAAAATAGCCTCTGGTGGCGAGCTTTCTCGATTTATGTTGGCATTAAAAGTTTGTTTAATAGATACAAAATCTGTGCCAACTGTTATTTTTGACGAAATAGATTCTGGCATTAGTGGCGCAACGGCAGATGTAGTAGGCAAAAGACTCAAAACCTTATCTACCAATATGCAGGTTTTAGTCGTAACTCATCATCCACAAATCGCTTCTAAAGCAGACCATCATATTAAAATCAGTAAAATCAAACAACACAATAAAATGCAAACTTTAATAACCCCATTAGATTATGTTGAAAGCATTACAGAAGTAGCAAGAATGCTTTCTGGCGACACAATAACCGACGAAGCAATTTTGGTAGCAAAAAAATTAAAACAAAATATTTAAAACAATGAATTATCTAGGAACTTTTACACTAATTAAAAAAGAAATATATCGCTTTTTGAAAGTATATCATCAAACCATATTTTCACCTGTGGTCAATATAATTTTATTCTTATTAGTTTTTTCAATTTCTGTTGGCGAAAATATTAAACAAATAGAAGGAGTTGATTTTACTGTTTTTGTAGCAAGTGGCTTAATTATTATGAGCGCAATGCAAAATGCTTTTGCTAATTCGTCTTCTTCTTTAGTAATGAGTAAGGTTATGGGGCATATCGTTGATTATTTAATTCCACCAATTTCTGCTTTAGAACTTTTATCTGCTTTTTTAATTGGCGCTATTGTTCGGGGCATTTTGGTGGCATTGGCTAGTTTTCTTGTTATATTTCTTTTTGCTTCATTATCAATAACTCATTTTTTTTCTATGTTGTTATTTTTATTCTTAGGATGTTGTTTTTTAGGATTGTTAGGCATTTTATGCGGTATTTTATCTGACACTTTCGACCAAATGTCTGCACTCACTAGTTATTTAATTACCCCTCTCACTTTTTTGTCTGGCACTTTTTATTCAATAAACTCTTTACCTAGTTTTTGGCAAATAATTGCCAAATTAAATCCATTTTTTTATATAATCGATGGCTTTCGTTATGGCATTACAGGTCATAACGATGGTAATTTGCTTTTTGCCATTATTTATCTGGCTATTCTTAATATAATTTTGTTTGTAATATTGCTACAAATGTTAAAAAATGGTTATAGAATTAAAAATTAATTATGGAAGAAAGAGATTGGCAAAAAATAGTAACAGAAATTAAAAATTATCAAAAAATACAAGCTTTTCTTGTGTTTTTTTGTTATATTTTTATTGTTTTTGCTTTGCTTTTTTATGTTGTGCAGTTTTCTCTTAACAACAATAAAATACACATTGTCAGAAAATCAAATCAAAATTCTCTATCTGCCAAAAAAACAATGTTAAATCCTAGTTTAAAATTTGCTTATGATACTAATAAAATTATGTCAATTAAAGCACAAGAGGCTTTCTATAAAAAAGATGCCGAAACAATTTTAAAACAAGTTTCTGCCGAAGCAGAAATTGGCGACATTACCGCCGGAAAATTAACAATACAAGATTCGGGCAATTATCTTGTGTTTAGTGATAATCCAATTTTAATTATTAATCAATATA
>RFXY01000173.1 GCA_009921385.1 Pseudomonadota bacterium | reverse complement strand
GTTTTTTGAAAATTATTTTTTTATGAAAAAAATACAATTCTTCGCCATATTAGCTCTTTTATTTGTTTGTAATTGTGCCAAAATTCTAACAGATGCCGAAAAAACTGCCAAAAATTCTTCTGCTTCTACTAGAATCAACAATTCACAGTCTAATTCACAAAACACTCTGCACGAATTAGATTAAAAATGAAATTGGTTAAGTTTTTCTTTATTTTATTCTTATTGCCCAATTTACTTTTAGCAAAAGAATCTACTCCAAAATGGTTTTCTAACCCAAAACAAAACGATGCTCAAAATCTTTATGGCACCGCTTCTGCAAACACCCTAGAAGAAGCAACCAAATATGCACTTGTCGATTTAGCATCAAGGCTAATAGTTTCAATTTCTGGAGAATCTCAACTATCTAGAGAAGAAACTCAGCAAAGTTTTAACGAAGAAATGAGGCAAAAAGTTCAACAATCTATCGAAAAAATTAGCTTTAGCAATTATCAAATCGCAAAAAGCACTCAAGAAGATCAAAAGTTTTTTGTAGAAGTATCGGTCGAAAAAGATCCTTTCATTGCCGAACAACAAGATAGGGCGGAGTTTTTACAAAAAAAAATTACCGATCTTGACAAAATTTTGCCCTCTGCCAATTTTTTGCAAAAACATCTAATTTTAAATAAAATAATTCCTTTGGTGCAAGAGCTAGAATTAAAAACCAGAATCCTAAACGGTGCAGGTGCGAAAGCCAGTTTATCTAATGTTTTAGATATGTTGGCAAAATATCAAAACGAACTCAACCAATCAAATCTTTCTGCCGAATTTTATTTTGATAAAACTTCTAACAACAAATTAATTAATGTCATAAAACCACTCCTCAACAAAAGCGGCTTCGTGATTAGCGGTGCCGAAAAAAACAACAGTCCAAAGCAAATAAAACTAATCGCCAACTACGATTTTAACTACAATTTTCTCTACAACACTCATATTGTAAAGCTAAAAATCAACTTTCAAAACCTCATACAAAACAAAATAATTGCCAGCAATTCTTTAGAAATTACAGGCAATTCTGCTATTAGCAAAGAAGAAGCAATCGATTCTGCCTTGCAATCTCTAGTAAAACAAATAGAAACAACTAATATTTTAAATATTTTAGGCATTATCAATAACACAAATTAATTAACAACACTTTATGAAACGATTAATTCTTTTAATGATCTTGGCTGTATCTGCATCTTGCACTCCTGCTATCAAAAACTTCGACAAATATCAAAAACAATTCGCTAGCAAAAGCTCTTTTATGCCAACCGAAGAACAACTCGATAAAAAAACAGTAAAAGTTGCCGTTTTTGATTTTGACGAAAAAGATATTGAGCTTGCCAAACAAGCCAATTTAGGCAAATCTTTAGCAGGCGAATTAGAAACTTTTTTAGCTAAAAATAAATTAGCAGAACTTGTCGATCGCAATGTTAGTTCTAAATTACAACAAGAAATACAATTAGCCGAAATGAACAAAACCGGCTCCTATGCTGGGCCAAAAGTTGCCGACTATGCAGTTTCGGGCATTCTCACCAATGCCGATTTTAACAGCAAATATGTTGATGGCAGTGTTTATATCAACCCAAAAAACGGCAACACAGTAGCCATTCCTCCTAAATTTGTTTATAAAGCTTCGGTAAGTGGCAATATTAAAGTCTACGAACTACCTTCTCTTAATGTGGTCAACACTATTGAGCTTTCTGGCTTGGCAACTCGTAGTGAAAATGTGCAAAACAATGGCGGTTTAAGCATCGGCGGCATAAGAATTGGCGGTGAAAATGCCGAAGGAGCCAAAAGAGACGATGGCTTGGTGCGAAAAGCAGTGAGTGATGCCATTTCTTTTGCCGAAACTAATATTTTAAATGCTTTTGCAAAAAGAGGCTATATTTTAGAAAAAAGAAGTCTTGGCAAAGATAATATTTTTAAAGTTAATCTTGGCTTTGAAGACGGCATAAAACATGGCGATAAATTTGATGTTATCGCTCAATATGAAACCGAAAATCCAATTACAAGCAAGCTAGAAGTTGAAAGAAAAATCATCGCCAACGGCTCAATTTCACAAATAATTGATCCCAAAACTTGCTGGATAATTATTTCAGATAACAAGCAAGCTTCTGCCATAAGAATTGGTGATGCGGTAAAATTAAAATATAAAGCCTCTTCTTTTAAATCTGTCGATAGACTTGCAAAACAATTGATGTAATACCATTTCCATAAATAAATACCACGATTCGATCTGAATTCCCCTTTTTGTAGAAGGGGAATTC
>RFXY01000172.1 GCA_009921385.1 Pseudomonadota bacterium | reverse complement strand
TGTCTGTATAGGTATACAGACAATCGTTTTTTAAAGTTTTTATCTCAAAAATATTTCGTTATAATGTGGTATTTATTTATGGAAAATGGTATAACACAATATTAACAACAAAATACTAAATGGCAACAAGCCAAATTTAGCATAAACACTATGTAATTGACTTTTTTGCACCACAACATCAAGAAAACCCTCGGTTTGCAACGGAATTTGATTGAGAATATTGCCATATTCGTCGATATTTGCCGAAATGCCAGTGCCAGCAACTCTTAACATTGGTAAACGATATTCTATCGCCCGCATTTGGGCATGAGCTAAATGTTGATACGGGCCAATTGTGCTACCAAACCAACCGTCATTAGTGAGATTAATTAAAATATCGGGCAGTTTATTTCTATTAATAATTTGAGTTCCAAAAATAACTTCATAACAAATTAATGGCGAAAAAGTAAAATCATTGCCAAGCAAGGTTTGAGGCCCTAAACCTTGTGAAAAACTTACTGCTCCGCCAGTTATTTTGTTGATTTCTTCACTTAAAAACAAAAAATTAAGATATTTTTGCAAAGGCACATACTCGCCAAAAGGTACTAAATGATGCTTGTGATATAATTGAATTCCTTGCTGATTAAGATTAAAAGCACTATTAAAAATTTGTAAATCAGAGTTTTGATAGTCAACATAAACCAAACCAGAAATCAAAGAGCCAGCAGGCGGTATCGCCGAATTTAGAGCTTTTTGCAGTTGCTCTTTATTTAAACTAGAAATCACAAATGGCACAGCGGTTTCTGGCCATATAACCGCATTGAGATGATCGTTGTTTTGACTGAGTTTGAGATGTTTATTGAGGTTGTTAATTTTGTCTTCTTCTTCCCATTTTGCAGATTGCGGTATGTTTGCTTGCACCAAACGAAATTGCCATTTTTTGCTCTCACCAGATTTTGTTTGATGCAAACGAACATAGCCATATATTGCAGAAACCAATAAAACAAATAAAGCAACAATGATGTATTGCCAATGCTCTTTCTTTTTCTTTTTTAAAAACAACACAAAAGGTAAAAAACTGCAAAAACACAGCAAAAAACTTATGCCATAAACCCCAAAAAGATCGGCAGTTTGAGCAATATATGGCATTGATAAGCTAATATAACCAAGTAAATTCCAAGCAAAACCACTAAACAAAGTAGCTCTTAAACCTTCACTTGCAAGCCACAAAGCACTAAATAACAAACATTTTTGCCAAATATTTAATGTAATTTTTTTGGTAACCAGAAAAAAAACTAAAAAAGATAAACCATAATATAAACTAAGTAAAGCTGGTATAAGAGTTATGGCAAAAGGTATAAGCCAAGCAAATTGTTTAGCATCAACCAAAAGAGAGGCAGAAATCCAGTAAATACTACTTACGAAAAAACCAAATGCAAAACAAAAACCCAACCAAAAAGCCTGTTTTTTACTTTCTGCATTGTTAAGTAAAAAAAAAATATAACTTACCGAGCAAAATAAAACAGGCCAAAAATCAAAAGGAGCAAAAGCTAATGTTAATAAACAACCAAAAGCTATTGCTTGTAAATTTTTTGATATTTTTAAAAAATTAGAAAATTTTTGGCAAATTTTTATCGCAACAGAAAAAGCCATATTTATATTATTATAACTTTTCAACGGTCATATAACCACGGTATTGCTTGCCGTCTTTGGTATTCATGGCGGAAACAATATTGCTTAAAGAAACCCATTGCCATTGATTTTTATGCAAAGCAACATCTAAAACCAACACTTCATCGCTATCTTGTTGATAGGCAGACACTAAAGACATATGCCCTCTAGTTTTATTTTCTAAAACCAAACCGTCAAAATTTATAACTAAAAAAGAATTATCGTCGTTGATTACCTTTTTAACGATTTCACGAAATTTATTAGGATCGGAGTTTTTTTGGTAATAAACTGTTGTTTTTAAAGAATAGGCGGTTTTTAAGATTTTAGCAAAATCACCTAAGATCATGCCAGGATCGTATTCGTTATTTTTATTTGTTTTTTTAAATTCAATAACTTCTTGATGCTTAATTTTATTGGTTTTATCATTAAAGAAATTATCTTGACTAAACAGAGGAAATGGTATAACCTCACCATTGGGCTTAATTGTTTGATGAGTTATTTGATTTGAAATTTCTGGATAATTAAAAACATTTAACAATGTGGTAGCAACGGCAACGGTACAATAAATTGGGTTATTTTGCGATTGATAAAAATTAACTAATTGATAAAAATCATTTTTATATTGGCTAGTTTCAAATTTTTTGATACCATTAGGTGAAT
>RFXY01000171.1 GCA_009921385.1 Pseudomonadota bacterium | reverse complement strand
TATTGGTAACAATTAACAAGTTATTAACAAAATAAAAATGTTAACAACTCATTTTTAGTGAAAAAAATAATGTTAATAAAGTGCATTTTAAACAAAAAATTATTGTTTGCAAGTTTTAATTTTACTAGTTAAAATGGTTATTTTCAATTTTAGTAAAAAATGTTAACAACTTGTTAATAACACACTTATTGACATTTTCACAACACTAATATCAATAAAAATATAAATGAATAAAATTCTTAATGTAATAAAAAATCACCAGTACTACCCTTCACCGCCTGTTTGGATAATGCGACAAGCTGGCCGATATTTGCCAGAATATTTAGAAGTTAGAAATAAAGTAGAGAATTTTTTAGATTTATGTTACAACCCAATTTTAGCAAGCAAAGTAACTTTGCAACCAATTGATAGATTTGGCTTTGATGCAGCTATTATTTTTTCTGATATTTTAGTAATTCCCGATGCTTTAGGAATTAAAGTGAATTTTTTAAAAAATCATGGGCCAATTTTGGCTGATTTTTGTTTATCAGATCTCGATAAAATAAACATCAATGATGGTTTTTTGCAAAAATTACAACCAATATTTGAAGCAGTTTCTTTAACTAAACAAAAACTTTCACAACAAACCTCTCTTATTGGTTTTGCAGGTGCTCCATTTACTTTGGCTTGTTATATGTTGCAAGGTGGTTCGGCAAAAAATTTTGACAAAGTAAAGCAAATCGCCACTAGCGAAAAAGAAAAGTTTATAAAATTATTAAATTTACTTACAGAAGCGGTTATTTTGTTTTTAGAGCAAAAAATTAAAAGCGGTGTTGATATTATTAAAATTTTTGACTCTTGGGCAGGTATTTTGCCTTGTGTGCAAATGCAAGAATTTATTATTGATCCTGCTAAAAAAATAGTAGATTATTTTTTACAACACTATCCTGAAATTCCTATTATTTATTTTCCAAAAAATATCGGAGTTAATTATGAAAATTTTTTACAACAAGTTAATTGTCATGTTTTAGCTTTAGATCAATCTATTAGTTTTGATTATGCTAATAGATTGATTACTAAACGAAAGGTGGTTTTACAAGGAAATCTTGATAATTTTTTATTGGCTTTTGGTAATGAAAAAGAAATCACAAAGCAAGTAGAAAAAATTTTATTAAATTTTACTGATAAACCATTTATTTTTAATTTAGGGCACGGTATTTTACCGCAAACCCCAATTTCTAATGTTGAGTTATTGCTAAAAATTATACAAAACAAATCATAATATATGTTAAAAGCTAATAAATTTTTACTTGATATTGCCAATTATGTGCCAGGAAAATCAACCAACAAGCATCAACAAGTAATCAAACTTTCTTCTAACGAAAATGCCTTAGGTGCTAGTAAAAAAGCTGTTGAGGCATATAAAAAACATGCTGAAAAACTTTTTCGCTATCCAGATGGTAATTGTGTTGATTTAACTAATTGTTTAGCAGAAATCAACAATATTAACCCACAACAAATTGTTTGCGGTGCGGGATCTGATGAAATTATTTCGTTATTAAGCGGTGCTTTTGCCAGCATTGATGATGAAGTTTTATATAGTGAATATGGCTTTTTAATGTATCCAATTTCAGCACAAAAAGTTGGAGCAAAACCAATAAAAGTGCCCGAAACTAATTTAAAAACTAATCTCGACAATTTTTTAACCAACATTTCTAGTAAAACCAAAATTATTTTTATTGCTAACCCCAACAACCCTACTGGCTCTTATGTTTCTAGTCAAGAATTAGAAAATTTTTTAACCAAAGTGCCAAGCAATATTTTGGTGGTGCTAGATCATGCTTATCAAGAATTTGTAACTAACACAAACTATTATCAAGGTTTTGATTTGGTAGAAAAATATCAAAATCTTGTAATTACTAGAACTTTTTCAAAAATTTATGGCTTGGCATCATTAAGAATTGGTTGGTGTTATAGTAGTTTAGATGTGGCAAAAATATTACATAAAATAAGAGGACCTTTCAATGTTAATGGTGCTGGGCAGGTTGCTGCTATTGCTTCTTTGCAAGATACAGAATTTTTGCAAGAATCGGTTTATCATAACAATTATTGGCTTGAAAAATTTAATCAATTTTTTGGTAATTTTAATCAACTAAAGCAATATCCTTCGGTAGCAAATTTTGTTTTGGTTGATTTTTTTAGCAAACAACAAGCTCAAAAAATTAATCAACAACTCCTAGAAAACGGCATTATTGTGCGAGAAATGGTGGCATATGGTTTAGATTCTTGCCTAAGAATTAGTATTGGCAACACACAAGAAAACCAATATTT
>RFXY01000018.1 GCA_009921385.1 Pseudomonadota bacterium | reverse complement strand
AATAAATTAAATAATTCAAAATGTTCTTATTATGAAATTAAAACAGTCAATAGAGATAATTTACCTATCAAAAAAAAGTTATATATAAGTGGACCATATGGGTCAAGTATAAGAGACGCACTTACAGGTGTTTTAAATTTTAATCATAAAGTTGGCACTAAAGATGAAAATAATTATTATAAGGTAAAGTTATCTATTGGTTCAACTGGTGAAGGACCATTAACATTCTTTTTTTCTTCAAAAGAAGAATACAATAGAAATGTGTGCCCTTTCTTAGAAAAATAATGTTTCTTGTTTTTTTGTTTTTTGTTTTTTATATTTGTTTATAATAATTTATAAACAAATAAATATTACACCGAACCAATATCAGTATCATCATCTTCTAATAAATCATTTTCAGGACAATCTTCTTTAGTATATTTTTCTAAATAACGATACATACGATTTATATCTAATTTAGATATCTCATAATTTTCAAACAAATTAATAATTTCATTATCATCATATTTGTTTTTCAAATCTAAGAAGAAGAAAAATACATCCTTTTTATCCATATTCAATTGTTGACAAAAATTTTGAATAAAAATAGAGTTATTATATTCGGTTGAATATTTTGTGAGAACTTTTGTAAATCTCACCTCAACCGGATTGAATTTTTGTTTTTTACTAAATGTTTCATTATATAATTTATTGTTTTTGAAAGTTTTAATTAAAGAACTCATCTCATTAAACTGCCAAATTTGTTTTTGAAAAGTGGTCCTATCAATATAATCCGCAAAACACATATTATCTAAAATTTTTAAATAAAATGGAATACTTATATTTTTCTTATATTTTCCTAAAACATCTATAATATTTTCGTGCCAGAGTAATCCAACAATGGTTCTGTCTGTATCATTCATTACTGTTAAATGGTCATCAATTGAATAATTTGAATTAATTATTTTTTGTGTTATCTTTTTAGTATCATCATTATAATATTTTACCTGAAAAATGTTTTTTATTATATTTTCATTTAATAAGTTTTTGTCATTCTTATAAAGTTGAAAAATAGAAGAAACCTTTCTTAAATCAGATTGAACATATTGCCTTATTAATACTTTAATATTTTCATCTAACTCAGGCATCATTACATTAATTATGTTCTTCATTTGTTCACAATTTGGAATTTTCAGTTCAATTGTATTACAAACCTTAATTAATTCTTTAATTTTTTTGTCAATATGATAATTTCCAATGCATATGATAGGACAAAATGATACCTCTTCTAATTTTTGCTTTTTCGTTTTCTTAGGTCGTATTAATTTTATCAATGTGTTAATTCCACCTTTGTCGCCATTATTCATACCATCTATTTCATCCATTACAAATGCAATTCTTTGTATTTTTTTATGAAACATACTCATAATATTTTTATCAGACATATTATGCTTTGTTATTGTATCTATAATTGATTTATTACGAATATCCCCAGCATCATATTTAATAACATCATAATTCAAATCTTTTAAAATATTCATAACAAAATTTGTTTTTCCAGTTCCAGGTTCTCCATAAACATAAATTCCTTTTTTAGAAGACAAATTGTTTTTATTTAATTCAAAATTTTGAAGTATTTCTTTTATTTTCAGTTCAGATTCGTGTCTATTCAAAATTTGATTAATATTTAGGTTATCCATCTTATACTTTTAATAGCATTCTTTTTATGTTGATTTTTACTTAAACCCGTATTTAACAAATGACTTTTTAGTTTTTTCATACAATCTATTTATGATAAGGATGATTGTTAATAATTGTTTGGGCTCGAAAAATTTGTTCGCACAGCAAAGTTCTTACCAACAAATGAGGCAAAGTAAGCAAACTTAACGACCAAATTAAACTAGTGTTTTGCTTTAAATAATCACTCACCCCAAAAGCTCCGCCGATAATAAAGTTAAGTTCAGAGGTTAACATCATTTGTTGCTGTAAATAATTAGCAAACTGCTTACTAGAAAGTGCTTTACCTGTTTCATCAAGTAAAATATTGGTGCTGTGCGGTTTGCAATATTGTAAAATCGCTTCTTGTTCTTGTTGTTTTATCTTGGCTATTTCGTGATTTTTGCTGAATTTTAGGTTAATTTCTTTTAATTCTACTTTATATAATTTTATTCTTTTCAGATAATTCTCAAAAGCAATTTGGTAGCCCATATCGTCAAATTTGCCTACGGTAATAATGTTAATTTTCATTTGGCAAAGAAAATTGATAATTTTTGTCAACAGCACAAGCAGTTACTGTGAATATTTTTTCCATCTCTTGTAAAATTTTTTGGCGATCTTGCAAGCCATTTTGACCGCCGTTGATTATTTTGGTGATGGCAACAATGTTTTCTTGATCTGCCAAAGCATTTAAATTATTTTTTTGCCAAAACCAACAAGCCGATTTTATGCTAATTTCTTTGTTATTGCTTAATAAATCTGGGTTATTTAATAAATCGTTGTTGCCAAACAAATGTTGCGACAATTGTTGATAATTTGCTTTACCAGTAATCTGAATCAAGCCCCTTCCTCGATATTTGTAGCCATCTTTACTTGCCACATCGCCATTTCCTAAACGGTTGGCATATGCAATGCTTGCAATGGCTTCTTGATTAGCAGAATGATTGTTGTTTCTGCCATATTGACTGGCTAAATTATTGTTAAAATATTTCGGCCACAGTTTAAGCAAAGCAACATCAGTATAATTAAGATTTTCAGCAAGTTGCAAACAATAATTACTTTCGTGGCAGATTTGTGCCAAAAAATGTGCCAATCTAATATTGCTGTCGATATGATAATTTGGCAAAACTTTCGCCATTTCTTCTGCCCACAAGTTGTTTTCTTTATTGATTTTTAAAGCAAGAGCAATTTTGGCTTGATCCATAGTGTTATAATTTAAAAGATGATATTATACCATTTACACAAATAAATACCACACTTCGATCTAATCACCCTCTCATAAAGCGGGAGAGTGATTAGATCGAAGTGTGGTATTTATTTGTGTAAATGGTATTAATCGATATATCTACTAGCTTTGCTAATTTTTGCCTTTCTAACATTTTCGGCTTTTTTAGCTTGCTTAATAGATTCTTGTTTTTCTTGCTCTAAAATATCGACGATTTCAAAAAAATTATCAAGCCATTCTTGTGGATTTTTATTTTCTGCTTGTTGCATAATTTCTTCAATAATAGAGATTTCTTCTGGCGAAGAAGATAAAATTTTTAATATTGGTAAATGATTTTTTAATTCAAAATTAACAAAAACCGAATCAAAATCATTTTTTAGCAAGAAAGTTTTTTCTGGCTGATCGCCAATATAAGGAGCGATTTTCGCCTCTTCTTCGCTTAAATTAAGAGCTTTGGCAATATTTTGAGGATCAGAATTTATGGCACCAATAATTTTGGTATGACTAATATCGTTGATTTTTGCAAGCAAGCTATTTTGCACATTTTTTTCTTCATCATCAACAATAAAAACCGTAATACCAAACTTTTTTTCTAGATTTTCACAGAATTTAAAAAATATCTGCTCTAAATTGCTGTTGGTAAGCATTTGTAAAGGATCGCGAAAAACAGCAATAACTTTATTTTCAGAAGACATTTCGATAATTTTATGCAGTAAATATTGCAAAACAAAACTAAACATAGTTTTATCGGGCAAAACTTCGCTTAAATTAAAGGCTAAATTAGGATTTTGCCAGTTTATTTCGCTTTGGTGATTAAAAATATCATAAAAACTTGTCAGCTCTAAATTGTTAAATGCTTGCCAAATATCTTGTTCTTCTTGAAATAAATCTTTTAACTGCAAAAAATCAGTTATTTTATTATCAATAGCAATGTCAAGCTTTTGATTGATGATTATTCTGTGCTGTTCGGTGATATTTTTGCTATTATTTGCCAAAATACTAAACAAAAATTCTGATAAAAAACGATGATTGGTGTTGTTATCTTCTAAAAACAACGGATTAAGAGCGAGTTTTTGCTCTAAATAAGAAATATTTCTTTTACTTGGCAAAGGCAAATAAAAACTTTCGCCCGACAAAGCCGAAATAAAAGGTAAATTATTGTTGTTAAAATCAAAATAAAACAAGCTATGGTTGATTCTTTTTGCTTGGGCAAGCAAAAAATTGGTGATAGCTCTTTTGCCAGAATTTTTATTGCCAAAAACCAAAGTATTGCCAAACGAATCGTAATGAAAATTAAAAAAATAGGGGTTTTTCATAATGGTGCGAAAAGTTGCAATGGCAGGGCCCCAAGAATTGCCATTTAACTTACCAGAAGAAAAAGAATGTAGAGTAGAAAAAGTAGCAAAATAGCTAAGAGGAGCGATTTTTTGACGTTTTAAAAAAATAAAATTGGCAGGCAATTGAGACCAAAAACAATGTTCTAAAAAAATATCTTCTCGAATGATTGGCACACCTAAAAAACGAAATTGCTCGGTAATTAATTTAACATCTTCTTCGAGATTTTTTAATACATTGTTGATTATCATAATAGTTGTTTGTATTTTGGCAAAAACTATTTTTTCTTTGTCTTCTGTTTCTTCTGGTGTTGATTCTTTTTTATTGCCGTCGTCAAAATCAATATATTTATCTAAGCCAATTACTTTGGCAAAATCTAGACTTTCTGAGAGTTTTAAAACCTCGTATTGATCTTTTTTTACTTGGGTAATATTTTTTTTATCAGCAAAAAAATCAAGCGATTGCGAAATAATAAACTCGCACGGTAGTTGCAAAATTTTATCTAAAGAACGAAGATTGAGATCGAAATATTCTTTTAAACTAAACATTGCCGAAAAACTTTTGCCTTTATTGGTGTTGACCTCAATTTGTCTGCCCCCAAAAATCACTTTATTTTGCGATATTTCTTGACAAATTTCGTTGGCAACTAGCGGATAATAATCTTCTTGTAAATTGCAAACTTTACCAAAAAATCGCATCATTTCGGAATAAATAACCCCGTTCCATTCAATTAAACCAAGTTTTTTTGCCCCATGATCGCATAAAAAATCGACAATTTGATTGCAAATATTATTTAGTTTTTGATGAGAATTTTCTAGATATTTCTGGTGGGCAAACTTGGTGGTAAAATAAGAAAAAGAAGAGAAAAAAGTTTTAAAATTAACCACCGAAGTATCAAAACCTTCAATGACAATGCTAATGTATAGCTCGTTGATAAAATCGTTATGCCAATTGTTTTTTTCTTCCCAAAAGTCGTTAATTTTTTTAGTAAAATAATTATCAAAATCTCCTTCGGGTGAAATATTTTTTCTTCTTCTAATAGTGGTAATCCAGATAGCGATATTGTTGGTGTCAACATAAGTTTTTAAAGCATAGCGAATAGAATCGCGTAGGTTGGTTAACTCGTGTAAAATGGAAGAATTATTATAACCAACTAATCTAATTACTTGAATTAACTCGCCGTTTTTGGTGATGATGGTGTTTTGATTGTAATGCGAAACAAAAGGTAAGAAGTTATATTGCTCTTGTTCTAAGGGCTTTTTTTTAGCATTACCAGCACTAGATTTTTCTGTTTTTTTAGATTTTAATTTTTTGAAATATTCTTGTAAAACAGAAAAATTTAAGGACATTTTTTATCTATTTTCAATTGGTAAATAACTATTTTGCACCAATCCTGTATAAAGCTGTCTTGGTCTGCCTATTTTAAAGGCTTTATCTTCGATCATTTCTTTCCATTGAGCTATCCAGCCAGCACTTCTGGCAATGGCAAAAATCACTGTAAATAAGTTGTTTGGAATGCCGAGGGCTTTATAGATAATGCCAGAATAAAAATCGACATTAGGAAATAATTTTCTAGAAATAAAATAATCGTCGTTTAAAGCTATTTTTTCTAGTTCAAGAGCGATATCTAGAAGCGGATCTTTCACCCCCAATTCTCCTAAAACTTCGTAGCAAGATTTTTTTAACACCGAGGCTCTTGGATCGTAGTTTTTATAGACTCGATGACCAAAACCCATTAAACGAAATGGATCGTTTTTATCTTTTGCTTTGGCAATGTAGTGAGGAATGTTGTTGATGCTGTTGATTTCTTGCAACATTTCTATCACTTCTTCATTGGCTCCGCCGTGTGCCGGGCCCCACAAAGAAGAAATGCCAGCACCAATACAAGCAAAAGGATTGGCACCAGAAGAGCCTGCAAGCCTTACGGTAGAGGTAGAAGCATTTTGCTCGTGATCGGCATGCAAAATAAAGATCATCTCCATTGCTTTGGCGATAGTTGGGCTTACTTTGTAGTAGTGAGTTGGTTTAGCAAAAAGCATATGCAAAAAGTTTTCGGCAAAACCAAGATCGTGTCTAGGGTAGATTATTGGCTCACCAATAGAATATTTATAGGCCATAGCTGCCAAAGTTGGCATTTTCGCAATAATTTTATAGGCAACATCGTCTCTGCCATCGGCATTAGAAACATCGACAGTTTCATGATAAAAAGCAGATAAAGAAGCCACTGCACCCACCATAATTGCCATTGGATGGGCTTTTCTGGGGAAGCCTCGATATAAAATATTGAGTTGCTCGTGAACCAACATATTATTTTTTACCGATTGACAAAACTTTTGATATTGTTCTTTATTTGGTAATTTTTGGTTTAAAAGCAAATAAGCAACTTCTAAATATTCGCTATTTTTAGCTAAATCTTCGATGTCATAACCACCATGTCTTAACAAACCTTTTTCGCCGTCGATGTAGGTTATTTTTGATTCGCAAGAAGCGGTTGACAAAAAACCAGGATCGTAAGTAAACATGCCGGTTTCTTTGTAAAGAGAAGTGATGTCAATCACACTTTGCCCAATAGATGGCTGATGAATTGGTAAAATTATTTCTTGATTGTTTGGCAGAATTAATTTAACAGTTTGAGACATATAGTTTAATTAAAAAATAAAGTTAATCCTAGAATGGCAAATAATAAAGACATTAGCCAAAATTTTCTCACTACTCTGGTTTCTGACCAGCCTAATTTTTCGAAATGATGATGAAGTGGAGCCATCAAAAAAATTCTTTTTTTGGTTAATTTATAAGAAGAAACCTGTAAAATTACCGATATTGCTTCTAACACAAAAAGCAAAGAAATAATGAAAAAAATAATTTCTTGTTTGATAATGATAGCAATCAAGCCCAAAACAGAACCAATCGCCAAACTACCCACATCGCCCATAAAAATTTTTGCCGGTTTATGATTAAAACTTAAAAATGCCAAAACCGCCCCAATAAGAGCATAACAAAAAAAGATAATTTCTTTGATATTATTAATGTGCATAATGTTTAATTTAAAAGCAAAAAGTGGGTTGCCAACAGCAAAAACAATCAGCACTAAACACAATAAATTAATGACCACAGGCACCGAAACCAAGCCATCTAAACCGTCTGTTAAATTTACTGCATTCGCAGAACCAACAACAACAAAATTAACAAAAATAATATATAAAAACAACGGTAGCAAAATTTGTGCATCAAGATGAAATGGTAAATTAATTTGCGGACTTAAATGTAAATTATTCACCTTTCCCAACCATAAAAAAACCAAGCCGATCATTATAAATTGCAAAATAATTTTATATTTACCTGCAAAACCTTTGGGGTTATTTTTAAACACTTTTAATGCATCGTCAATCAAGCCAATGCCAGCAAAAAAGAGCATTGTTGTTAATAAAATTAAAATATATTGATTAGTTATATCGATAAAAACAATAGTAGTAAGCAAAGTTGCCAAAACAATAAAAATGCCACCCATAGTTGGAGTTGATTTTTTGTTGGCTAAATGTTGCTGGGGGCCATCGTTTCTTATTGGTTGAAATAACTTTTTTGCCTTAATAATTTTAATATATTCTTTAATGCCAAAAAAGGCAATAATATAAGCAAAAAGAAAGCAATAAAAACTCTTCATCCAAGCGATTTGCATTATTTCTAAACCGTTTAGCATAGAGAAGTTAAATAATTAATGATATTTTCCATTTTTATACCCCTAGAACCTTTAATATAAATAAAGTCTTTGTTTTGCAACAAACCAAATATACTACACACAATTAAATTAGAGTTAGAATAAACAATTAAATTAGTATTTTGTAATTTTGCAACATAATTTGCAATAGATTTTGTAAAATTCTTGCCAACTAAAATTAATAGATCTGGTTTTTGTTGCAAAGCAAAATCAAGCACCTCTTGATGAAGCTCTAAAGATTTTTCTCCCAACTCTAGCATATCGCCTAAAATCAAAATTAGACGATCATTTTGCAAAATTTGTTGATAATTTTTTGCATCAAGAATGCCAGATTTCATAGAAGCAGTACTAGCATTGTAGGTGTCATCTAACACAAACAACTCTTTTTGCAAACAAGATAAAGTAATTAATTTGCCCCGACCAGCAGAATTGCTGAAAGTTTCTAATGTTTTTAAAGCAAGATCTAAATTGATTTTTAGCAAATGCAAACAAGCCACAATAATAATTGAGTTGCTAATAATGCTTTGATTGATGCTGTTTAATTGATAATTGAAAGAATGTTTTTGATGCTTTGCAACAATTTGACAGCTATTGATGTTGTTAATTTTGGCATTTGTAATTGTATAATCTGCCTCAACAGAAAGATCGTCGCTAAAACTAAAAATATGAGCAGGAGAAATGCCATATTGCAGGGCTTGCTCATATAAAAATTGATAATGCAGATTGTTTTTATTAATCAACACTTGTCCAAAATTTTTATTTAGACCAGCAAAAATTTCGGCTTTTGCCAAAGCAATTTCTTGTTCGTTGTTAAAAAACTCGATATGCACTGGTTTTATGGTGGTGATGATGACAATATCTGGCTTGGCTAATTGCGATAGCGGTTTAATTTCGTTGGCATGATTCATACCCATTTCAAAAATAGCATAATCGCAATCATTAGGCATATTCGCCAAAGAAAGAGGCAGACCAATGTGATTGTTAAAATTACCTTTGCTAAAATAAGTTTTGCCAACAGAATTTAAAGACAATTGCAACATCTCTTTTGTGCTGGTTTTGCCTATGCTACCTGTGATGGCAATAATTTTGGCGGTAGTTTGTTTTCTTTTATATGCTGCCAAGGCAGATAAAGCCTGCATAGTGTTTGTTACCACAACCAATCGGCTTGCATCGAGATGAGTTAAATTGGTTGTATCGCTGACAATTGCTACTTTTGCCCCATTATTTAGAGCGGATTCAACAAAATTATGACCATCAAAATTTTGACCGCTAATTGCCAAAAAAATACCATCAACAACTATTTTGCGACTATCTAAAAAAATTTCTGTTGCCAAAATATGGTTGGTAATTTTTGCAAGCAAAAAATCGTTTAGAGCAATATTTAAGCTATCGCTAGACCATAAAAAATTATTATTTTGCATAAGATTTTATTTCGGTTATTTGCTGATGATTAAATCTAGCCCCATATTGTGTGATGATTTTTCTTGCTAAAAAATTTGCAAATTTCGCCGATTCCAATAAGTTATAATTTTGTTGCAAACCATATAAAAAACCAGAGGCAAAAATATCGCCAGCCCCTGTGGTGTCAAGAGGCTTGATGTTGTCGGTTGGCACCTGAATAATTTGTTGATTATTGACCACGAAACAACCATTGCCACTATCGGTGATAACAATGGTGAGTTTTGGATTAATTTGACAAAACTGCTGAATTTCGCTTAAACTAAATTGCTGATTAGAGCATAAATTGGCAATTTCAAGCTTGTTGGCAAACAATAAATTTAGCTTTGGCAATAAATTTAAAAAATCTTGCTTATGGCGATTTACACAAAATAAATCAGATAAAGAAAAAGCCAATTTAATGTTGTGTTGCAAAGCCTGCCTGATGGCATAGTTAATAGCTTTTATGGTGCTTGGTTTATCATATAAGTAGCCTTCAATATAGATGGTATGAAAATTTTGCCAAGCAATTTTTTGCATATCAGCAATTGCAAAATCGCAAGCAGAAGCCAAATGGGTTGCCATAGTTCTTTCGCCACTTTCGCTTACCAAAATAAAAGAGCTTGCCGAAACTTGATTAGCAAGGTTTTTTCCGATAAAATCAACCCCATTTTCTTGCAAAGAAGCAACAAAACTATCGGCATAATTATCGGCACCAAGCACTCCAAAAAAACTCGTTGCCACACCAAGCAAACCAAGAGTTGCAGCGGTATTGCCGGCAGAACCGCCCGCTAAAATTATGTTTGGGCTAAGTAGATCGGCAAATTTTTTGGCTTGATTTTGCTCTATCAAGCACATCGAACCCTCGACCAAACCGCTATCAAGCAAAAATTGTTTATCGACATTGCAAACAATATCGGTGATAGCATTGCCGATAGCTAAAATATTTTTGTTCATATTAAGATAATTTTAAAAAATTTTTTTTTGCCAACTGAAAGTTCAAATTCTTGGGCTTGATTAAAACTATAAAAAACATCAAGAACTGCTTGTTTGTTTATTTTTACCGCCCCGCCCTGTATTAGTTTTTTTGCCTCACTTTTTGAAGGGCTAGCTTTAATTTCAAGCAAAATATCGGTTAATTTTTTACTTTCATTGTTTAATGCAAAACTAAAACTCGGAAAATTTTCTTTGCTGACAAAAATTGCCCTAGCCTGTTCTAATGCTTGTGTTGCTTGTGTTGACGAATGACAAATTTTAGTTGCTTCAAAAGCTAGAATTTCTTTGTTTTGATTAATATTTTGGTTTTGACAAAAATAAGAAATTTGCTCTAAATCTAGGTCGGTGAAAAGTTTCAAAAATTTTTCGACATCATCATCACAAACATTGCGAAAATATTGAAAAAATTCAAAAGGATTAAGCAAATCAGCACTTAACCACACCGCTCCGTTTGCGGTTTTACCCATTTTTTTGCCATCAGCAGTAGTAAGAAGAGGAGAAGTGAGGCCAAAAACTGGTCGATGCTCTTGCTGTTTGTGGGCATAGAATTTGCGAATTAGTTCGGTGCCGTTGACAAT
>RFXY01000170.1 GCA_009921385.1 Pseudomonadota bacterium | reverse complement strand
ATAACAAAAAATCTCTTGATAAGCAGAAGCCAAGGGATGTAAAGTGTCACCTTTTCTACAAACATTAAAAGGGTTATTAACATTGTATGATGTGCTATTTCGCATTAAATTGCCACTTTTTAAAGTGTATAAATCGGGATCGGGACAGTTGGCGCTTTTTTTATTGTTGAGCAAAATATTGCAAGATCCCGTTCCGTAGTTATAAGCAACATCGTTATTTACTAAACTAATTTTTAATCCCTCGCCATTTCGCAAAGTAATGCTTGAGTTAGAGGTTATGTTGAATTCACAGCTAGAAGTGCATGAAGCTCTTGGTTGATTAAGAACATCTTGATTATCAGCAACAAAAACAGCAATTTTACCAGCGGAATTGCTGTTTATTGTGCTTTCTAGTTGTAATTTACTATTGATAGTTGGAGATGCAGAAGTATCGTTAGGGAAAGCAGATAATGTAGGTTTTGGTAATATGCCGTAGTTTTTTTCGGCAGAAAAATAGGACAAAATTGTTATATCTTCTAGCAATTCTTCTGCAAGTTGTATTGCATTTAAATCAACTAAGTCTGCATTAAGATTGTCTAGAGCAGATTTTGCATCGCTTGTTTTGCCTTGATACCGCTCTAAATCAAAACAGACAGTTTCATAAAAAGAACTATATAATTTTTTTTGACTTATTGAATTTATATGATTTAAACAATTAGTGCAATTAGGGATATTTGCATCACCGCAATTATCTGTAGATAATTGTCGATCAGTCGTTAATTGATACTCATCTTGTGATGATGAAACTGGCCCAAATTCACTAAACCAATTTCTTCTAAAATTTGCATCATTGGCACATTGACAACTTAGAGGGGAAGATCCATCTGAAACTGGAAGAATTTGGCATTTTTCTGGGCCAATTTTACAAAAACTATTTGCAGAATCACCAGATTCTGTGCTACACAACATATTTCTTTGCATACGAAATTTCTTGCTTGATGGGCAATAAATTGCTGGGCTTGGAAGAGTTTTAACAAACAAACCAAATTGCTTAATTTTCTCAATTGTCATATTTGCATCTGTATGAATGAGCAAAGTTTGACCTTTTCTCACAAAAACCGAAGCTGGCGCTGGCGATATTGACGATGAAAACGATATGCATTTAGAATCTAAAGAAGAGCTACAACTTTTTAAATTTATGATTTTTGAGTTACTGGAAGCAAAATATTCAAATTCGCCATTTGCATTAACAATGCTAATGGCAACATTGGTTGGTAGACTAAGTGTTGAGGGATCTACTTTTATAAAACCAATTTCTACAAAGCCAGAAATTTCTTGTCGAACACTTAACATAGGAGAAGGACTGCAATCTATTTGCGACGATGTGAGTACATAGCCTGTTACTGCTGTTGGCAAAATATGTGCTTCATTTAAAGTGGTTGATCCGGTCTTACTTGTAATAATATTGTCTGTTGTTGCAGCCTTATTAATAGACGACCCAACACAATTTGCTGGTTTATAATATTCTACCAAACTAGGGATTGTAGTTAGACTTGTTGTTTGGGCGGAAGTAATCGATACTGGAATTATGTTTTCGTTGTTTGCCAGCACAAAACCAACTCCAAGCTTTCTTTTGCTTGCTGTTGCTTGATTATCTATTTTTAAAGCATCGCTTTTGTTGTCTTCGCTATTTGAATCTGTTAAACATTTTGTAGAATCACATCGCCAATTCTCTGGGCTTGGGGCGGTGGCTTTGGTGTTTTCAACATAAGGTGTTTTATAAACAATAATTTTTTTTAAACCATCTTGAATAGTGTCGGAAGATGTTTTTGATGTTGAATAATTATTGTTAATCAATTGTTGAGCGGATTGAAAATCCGATAAACAACTTGAATCTAAAAAGTTTCCTCTCCAAAGAGGCACATTTGATCCACCGCCACTTTGCTCTAAGCAAGATCCTACTAAATTGCCACTTATCACACTAAAATCAAAAAAATTACTAGCAACCTTATTGCTAAGCAAAATTTGCAACATTTGCCCACTTTGCACTTCAAAGCTATTATTGTTAAAAATAGTGTTTCCTTTATTGATTGTTATCTGCCCAGTATTAGCACCTGCTCTTTGCATAGAAATTTCGCCCCTAATTTTTACCGAAACATCAGCTTTTGGAAGCAAATAAAAGTTAGGGTTGTTGGTGTCGTTTTTTGCTATAACATAATCAGGTCCTCCTTGCGAAGTTTGTGTTGAGGCATATTTTGCAAAACAAGCTTTGTGAAATTCGGCATAGCTAGCAGAAGGGCATTCTGATTGAAAATGAATGCTACACTGATTA
>RFXY01000169.1 GCA_009921385.1 Pseudomonadota bacterium | reverse complement strand
CCGCCATTGGCAGATCGGGCAGCTTGCTCGTTTGGGTATGGGCCTGCCATTTTATCGGAAGGCAAACCTGCTCTTTCAAACATTTCGCCATCGTCGTTTGGGCCGTCGGTAATTAAGTATTCAGAAGCGATTTGTTTAATTTCGGGCTCGCTAAAACCAATAGTAGCAAGGTTGCGATAAGAAAGAAGTTTTAAGCCATGACAAGCCGAGCAAACTTCTTTATAAACTTGATAGCCTCTTTGTGCAGAGGCTTTATCGAATTTGCCAAAAATACCATCGAACTGCCATTTTTGTTGTTTTGGGTGCAAAGCAGAAGTTGGGTTAGTGGCATTGCCAGAGCTAGCCAAGGCAAAATTAAAGTTAAAAACTAACAATAAAAACAAAAAAGAAAGTAATCTCATAGGTTAATGATTTTGTTTGTAGTGCTGATCAATTGATGGCGGTAGCGGTAAAGTTTTTTCAAACTTTGGCAACATTGGCAACACTAACAAAAAGTAGGCATAGTAATAAAGAGTAGAAAGTCGAGAAGCCAAGATATACCAGCCTTCTGCTGGTGCTTTACCAAGCCAGCCTAAAAAGATAAAGTTCAAAATAAACAGATAAAAAAACTTTTTAAACAGCGGGCGATAAGCACCAGAGCGAACTGGGCTTTTATCGAGGTAAGGCAAGAAAAACAACAAGGCAATAGCTCCAAACATCATTAAAACTCCACCAAGTTTATCGGGAACCGCCCTTAAAATAGCATAAAAAGGTAAAAAATACCACTCTGGCACAATATGAGCAGGGGTTACCATTGGGTTAGCAGGAATATAATTATCGGGGTGCCCCAAAGCATTTGGGTAAAAAAATAAAAAGTAGCCAAACACCAAGAAAAAAGCCACAAAACCAACTAAATCTTTGACCGTAAAATATGGATGAAAAGGAATAGCATCAGATTTTGATTTCATTGGCACACCGCTTGGGTTATTTGAGCCAGTTTGATGCAGGGCAACAAGATGCAAAAGCACAATACCAACAATAACAAAAGGCATTAAAAAGTGTAGCACAAAAAAGCGATTTAAAGTAGGATTATCAACCGAATAACCGCCCCACAGCCAAGTTACAATAGATTGACCAACCACAGGAATAGCAGAAAATAAATTAGTGATAACCGTTGCTCCCCAAAAGCTCATTTGCCCCCAAGGCAAAACATAGCCCATAAAAGCGGTTGCCATGGTAAGCAAGAAAATAATAATACCAACCCACCATAAAACTTCTCGAGGGGCTCGGTAAGAGCCATAATAAAGCCCCCGAGTGATATGAGCATAAAGTGCCACAAAAAACATTGAGGCACCAACAGCATGAATATAGCGAATAAGCCAGCCGTAGTTAACATCTCGCATAATGTGCTCAACAGATTCAAAAGCTAACTTGGTGTTTGGCACATAATGCATTGCCAAAAACAAACCGCTTAAAATTTGCACCAACAAAGCAATGCCAGCGATCGAACCAAAGTTCCACCAATAGCTTAAATTTTTAGGATAGGGGTGTTTTTTAAGGGTGTTTTCGAGGGTAGATAAAATTGGTAGCCGAGAATTAAGCCAAGCTGTAGCTTTTGATTGATTTGGCTCGCTATCAAGATGAATCTTATGAAAATCTTGTAGTTCTTGGTTGGGATCGTTATGATTAGTCATGGTTAGCCGATTTTAATGGTTGTATCGTTTAAAAATTCGTAAGGTGGCACTTCGAGGTTTCTAGGTGCTGGGCCTTTACGAATTCTGCCAGAAGTATCGTATTGAGAGCCGTGACAAGGGCAAAACCAGCCTTTATATTCGCCCTGCCCACCAATTGGCACACAGCCTAAGTGGGTGCAGATGCCAATGGTAACTAACCATTGCTCTTTGCCTTTTTTAACTCGATCAGAATCGGGCTGAGGATCTTTTAAATCGGAGTTTGGAGCATCAATAGCTTGCTTGATTTCTTCGGGGGTGCGATGCTTGATAAAAATAGGCTTACCTCTCCACATTACCTTTTTTTCTTCGCCTTGTTTAATTGCTGAAATATCAACCTCAATAGAAGCCAAAGCTTGCACATCTTGTGAAGGATTCATGCTGTCAACAAATGGTAAAAAAGCACAAACCGCACCAACACCAGCAGCTACATAAGCAGTGTTTTTGATGAGATCTCGCTTGGTTTGATTGCAAGGTTTATTATTGTTTTGGCTTGAATCAGACATAAATTAATAAAAATTGGTCGACTAAAAAATATTTTTATCAATTTTAGCGAAGTAATCTTTTTTTTCAAGCACTAAATTTGCTTATGTTAAAAAAATTAGTTAAAAA
>RFXY01000168.1 GCA_009921385.1 Pseudomonadota bacterium | reverse complement strand
CCATTTTGGTTGCCATCCTAGTTCTTTTTTAACCTTAGTGCAATCAAGATATAATAAATTTGCTTCGTGAGGGTTATTTTTGTTTTCTTGAGCTTCTATTTTATTATTATTGCCCCATAATTTACATATTTTATTGGCTACAAATTCAACATCTCTCTGACTTTCTTGCTCAGGGCCAAAATTCCAGTTTAATAGAGTGGTTTGTTTTGGTAAGTTATATAAATATTCAGCAACCAACATATAACCAGATAAGGGCTCTAAAACATGTTGCCATGGCCTTATTGCTTTTGGGCTTCTGATGATCGGATTTTTGTTTTCAACTAAAGTTTTAATTAAATCGGGAATTAATCTATCTTCTGCCCAGTCGCCACCACCAATTACATTGCCCGCCCTTACTGAGGCAATTTTGCCATAGTTTTGATTTGGTATAAAATATGATTTGGTGTAAGCTGAAACTACCAATTCGGCACAACCCTTGGAGTTGCTATATGGATCGTGACCGCCCATTTTGTCGTTTTCACGATAGCCCCAAATTTGCTCTATGTTTTCATAGCATTTATCGCTGGTTACAATAATTGTTGCTAAAGTTGAGTTGGTTTTTTTGATTGCCTCTAGCACATTAATAGTGCCTATAACATTGGTTTGATAAGTTTCAATTGGATTATGATAAGAATATCGAACTAAGGGTTGAGCGGCAAGATGAAAAACTATTTCTGGCTGAAATTTGGCAAAAATATTATTTAATTTTTCTAAATCGCGAATATCGCAAATATTATGCTCTATATTTTTAGATAATTCTAATGAATTAAATAAACTAGGATTTGTGTTTGGCTCAAGAGAAATTCCATATATTTGGGCACCTAAATTTTGAAGCCATAAAGTAAGCCAACTACCTTTAAAACCAGTGTGCCCAGTAATTAAAACTTTTTTATTTTTCCAAAAATTTTGATCGGTTATTTTTGTATGTTTAGTTTTTACCATATTTTCCAAGGAGCTTTATTATTGTTCCAAAGTGTACAAAGATGAGCATGATCTCTCACGGTATCCATAGGTTGCCAAAAGCCATTATGCAAATATGACATTAACTCTTTTTGTTTTGCAATATTTTCAAGTGGTTCTTTTTCAAAAATTGTATTATCATCTTTAATGAAGTCAAGAATTTTAGGTGATAAGACAAAATAACCGCCATTTATATAGCCACCTTCGTTGTCTGGTTTTTCAACAAAACCTTCAACTATATTATTTTCACCAAAATGAAGAGCGCCAAATCGTGCAATTGGAATTGTGCCAGTGACAGTTGCGATTTTGTTATGTGAATTATGAAATGCAAAAAGCTTAGCAATATCAACATCGGCAACGCCATCACCATAAGTCATAAAAAATGGCTTATCTTTATCTAAATATTGAGCTATTCTTTTTATTCGGCCACCAGTCATGGTATCTTCGCCAGTGTTGGCAATGGTTATGTTCCATTCCTCATAATTTTTGTCGTGAAAAGTTATGCCATCTACAATGCCTTGATGAGTATTGATTGTTATATCTGATGAAAATAATTGATAATTAAAAAAATATTCTTTGATAACATGTTGTTTGTGACCGGCACAGATTATAAAATCTTTTACTCCGTAGTGATTGTAGGTTTTCATAATATGCCATAAAATTGGCTTGCCACCAATTTCAATCATGGGCTTGGGTTTGTTATGGCTTTCTTCGGCTATTCTAGTGCCTTTGCCACCTGCTAAAATTACTGCTTTTATGCCATTAAGATTATTTGTCATATTTTATATATTTAAAAACTTTTTTTGCTAACTTGGGTTCTAATTCGGGGCTCATTAGATGCAGAGGGTTTGATTCCATACTGCCATCAGGCTTTAGTCTGCTAGCAATTTTTGGAAAATAGGTTTGTTCTGGATCGATTCTTACAATAAAGGCGGTGCATTTGTTGTTATTAAATAGTTCGATGAATTGTTTATCATTTACAAAATTCTCGCTTTTAATTTCAAGAGTTTTAACTCCATAGGCATCAAAAAGCTTAAACCAATCAGGAAAGCCTAAGCCAGTATTGGTGTCGCACCCAACATATTTGCCATTGAAATAATTTTTTTGAGTCATGCGTATTGAGGCATAGCCACTATTTTCAAAGATGAAAATTTTAAGATTCAAATTATTGGCAACTGCTGTGGCTATTTCTTGTAAATTTTGAGCAAATCCGCCATCGCCCTCAACTAAAATGGTTCTTTTATCTGGGTTGGCAATTGATGCCCCAATTGCACCACTTAGGCCATAACCCATTGAAGCAAGAGATTTGTTATTGATTATAATCTGCCCTTTTTTTTGCATAAAAGATTGCATTAACACGGTTGAGGCTCCGCCACTACTGCACGGAATGATTGTGTCTGT
>RFXY01000167.1 GCA_009921385.1 Pseudomonadota bacterium | reverse complement strand
TTTCGAAGAGATCCTACCGTGTGTTGCCGACACTACCCCGGCACTTCGTGCCACCCCTTCTGCAAGAAGGGGAATTCAGATCGAGTTCTGCTTGCAAACACTACCCTGTATTCGCTTCGCAAGGCACCCTTTTTTTGTGCAGTGAATTCAGATCGAAGTATTGCATTTTTTGCTTGATTTTTAGGCAAAAAAAATCATAATTTGGTTATTATTAAAACTTCAGCTATTAATTATGATAAATTCTTCTGATTTATTTTGTGAATCACAACCAACTAACAATAAAAAAGTTATTATTCTTGGTTCTGGTCCAAACCGCATTGGGCAAGGCATTGAGTTTGACTACACCTGTGTTCATGCCGCTTTCGCCTATAAAGAACAGGGCATAGAAGCGATTATGATTAATTGCAATCCCGAAACAGTTTCAACCGACTACGACACCTCGAGCCGTCTATATTTTGAGCCACTTACCGCCGAAGATGTGTTAGAAATTATCAAAAAAGAGGCAAGTAAAGGCGAGTTGCTTGGTGTTAATGTGCAGTTCGGCGGGCAAACTCCTTTGAGTTTGGCAAAATTTTTACAAGATAATGAAGTGCCAATTATCGGCACTTCTCCCGATATGATCGATTTAGCAGAAGACAGAAATCGTTTTAAATTTTTGTTGCAAGAATTAAATTTATTACAACCAAAAAATTGCATTGTTTATTCTCAAGCAGAGGTTTTAGAGCAAATAAAGCAAATTGGTTTTCCAATTGTGGTGAGGCCTTCTTATGTTTTGGGCGGTAAAGGTATGGCGATTATCGACAATCAAGATTCTTTAGAACAATATCTCAAAGATTGTCAAGATGTTTTTGCCACAGGCCCGCTATTACTTGATCAGTTTTTAAGTAATGCCATCGAAATTGATGTCGATGCTTTATCTGATGGAACAGAAGTTTTTGTAGCGGGCATTATGCAACATATCGAAGAAGCGGGCATTCATTCTGGCGATTCTGCTTGCTCTTTGCCTCCCTATTCTCTTTCAAGTGAAAATATTGCTAAAATCAAGCAAGCAACCACAAAATTAGCTCTTGCTTTGCAAGTGAAGGGCTTGATGAATGTGCAATTTGCCATTAAAGACGACAATATTTATGTGCTCGAAGTAAATCCAAGAGCATCTCGCACTGTGCCTTTTGTGGCAAAAGCAACTGGTATCGCCATTGCTAAAATCGCTTCTTTGTTGATGATTGGCAAAAAACTTGCCGATTTTCATTTGCAAGAGCCAAAATTTAAGTATTTTGCGGTAAAAGAAGTGGTTTTGCCTTTTGCTCGTTTTAACGACACCGACACTTTGCTTGGCCCAGAAATGAAATCTACTGGCGAAGTGATGGGCATCGACAAAACTTTTGCTTTGGCTTTTGCGAAAGCTCAGGTTGCCGCCGGAGTGAAGTTGCCAACAAGTGGCTTGGCTTTTTTATCGGTAAAAAATGCCGATAAACCTCTTTTGGTAAATATCGCTAAGCAACTAATTGGTGTTGGTTTTAATTTGGTAGCAACCAAAGGCACCGCCAAATTTTTAGCAGAACATAACATTGCAGTAACTATTGTCAATAAAATCACCGAAGATAAACCGCATGTGGTTGATATGATAGATAAAAAAGAAATCGACCTCATCATCAATACCACCGAAGGTATGCAATCTACCAAAGATAGTTTTTCTATACGTAGAACCGCCCTCATTCGCGGCATTACTTACAGCACCACCATTACTGGGGCGAAGGCTTTGGTTGAGGCAATTGATGCCTACAAACAAAATGGTTGCAAATTTAGTGTTTATGCTTTACAAGATCAAAATCTATATCTATGAAAATATTAATTGCCACCAATAATTATGGCAAATTTAGCGAAATATCTGATTTACTAAGCTCTATTAATGTTTTTTGTTTATCGCCTTTTGAACTTAATTTAATTGAACCAGAAGAAACTGGGCAAACTTTTGCAGAAAATGCACTCATTAAAGCCAAATATTATGCTAAAGCAACCAATAATATTGCTTTGGCAGACGATTCTGGTTTATGTATTTTGCCAATACAAAATCAACCAGGCATTCATTCGGCGAGATTTGCTCTTGATGAAACTGGTAAAAAAAACTTCCCTTGGGCATTTAAAAAAATAGAACAACAACTTATTTCTGCTGGTTTTGATCTAGAAAAAAACCTAGCTTCTGCCTATTTTGTGTGTAATTTATGTTTGTATAATCCTTTTAGCGATCAAGCCATCAATTTTGAGGGCAGGGTAGATGGCAAAATTGTTGCACCAAAAGGAGAAAATGGCTTTGGTTACGATTCTATTTTTTTACGAAATGGCGATAATTTAACTTTCGGTCAACTTTCTGCTACACAAAAACATAGCATATCTCATAGGGCCTTAGCTTTTTTACAATTAAAAGAGTTTTTTTCGATCTGAATTCTGTAGAAGGGG
>RFXY01000166.1 GCA_009921385.1 Pseudomonadota bacterium | reverse complement strand
TTGCACCAAAAGATGAAAAATGGTATTAGGGGTTTCTTTTATGAAAAGTATGGTAAAAACTATTTTGAAGGAGCTGATTAAAATTTTCGAGATTGCAGTTTGGTTGAAGTTGCTTGATAGAAGTAACTCCATATTGTTGCCAAGATAAGCCACAAGGCACGATGTTGTGAAAATATTTTAGATCTGGATCAATATTGATGGCGATGCCATGATAACTAACCCACTTTCTTAGCTTAATGCCGATGGCCGAAATTTTTTGTTCTTGATGGCTATTTTGCACCCACAAGCCCACACGATCTGGTCGAGTTTCGGCAAAAATATTAAATTGTTGTAAAGTATCAATAATCCACTGTTGTAAAAAATGCACAAAACTAGCGATATCGGGGTTTTTTGGTGAAAAAAAATGTTTTAGATCTAGCAAAACATAAACAATTTTTATGCCCGGGCCATGGTAGGTGTATTTGCCACCGCGATTGGTTTCATAAATAGGAATTTCGGCAGAATTATTAAGCAGATCTGTTGGTTTAGAGCTGATGCCGGCAGTGTAGAGATGAGGATGTTCTAAAACCCAAATTTGACTTTTTGCTTGTTTATTAATGATTAAATTGACCTGCTCTTCCATTTTGTTGATGGTTTCTTGATAGGGCAGGGGCTGATTAAAAAAAAGCCATTCTAAATCAAGATTCATAACTTGGTAACGAGATAATAGCCAGCAAACATTGCTAGAATTGAAAAAAATAAAGAAGAAAAAGTATAAATTAGAGCTTGCCAATATTGATTTGCCAAAAAAAGACGTAAAAAATCGAGCGAAAAAGCAGAAAAAGTGGTAAAACCGCCCAATAAACCAACCAAAAAAAAAGTTTTAAGATTGTAGTGATTTAAATGATAATTAAAAAAAGCAAAAGCAAGACCAGCTACAAAACAGCCAAGAACATTAATAAAAAAAGTGGCAAACGGAAAAGAAGAATAACCAATTAACAAAGCATTAGTTTTGGTGTGATAAGTAAAATACCAGCCCAGCAAAAACCGCAAACAAGAGCCAAAAGCTCCGCCAATTGCCACAAGAAAAAGAGTTAAAACCATAGAAAATTAAATAATTTTTGCCCCTTCAAAACTTTGTAAAATATTGTTGACAAGCTCGGTGTTGAGATTGTTTTGTTCTGCATTTGTATGATTTAGGTTGTTAAAATCAAGCAAAGTTTGTTTGAGATCGGGCAACGATAAAATATGTACAATTTTAATGAGCATAATTTCAAAAGCAAGAGCAGGAAGCAAGGCTGTGTTGATTTCGTGAATAGATTTATTGATTAACTGCCAACAGCGAAGTAAATGATTAAGGTTTGTTTGATGGGCGATTTGTTTGACGGTGGCGAGTTGATTTTGGCTATAATTGAAGTTGCTTGCAATATTGAGTTTGCTGATGCAAATATTGTGGATAATTTCTAATAAATCTTTGACAATAATAATTAAATCGCTGTTGCTTTGTTGAATTTGGTGAAAAATTGTTAACGATTCGTTGATGTTGCCTTGCAATAAAGCCGAAATTAGGGCTAGATTTTGATCTTGGTTGTTGGCACCAAGCATTTCGGCAACAACAGAAGTTGGTAAAAATTGTGTGTAGGCATTAATTGCCAAGGCTTGATCTAAAAAAGACAAAGCATCTCGCACCGAGCCTTCTGATATTTTGGCAATGATTTGCAATGCCGATTCTTCGGCGGTGAAGTTTTCTTGTTGTAAAATTTTTTGTAGATGATTTACCATATCGGCAGAACTTAATCGAGAGAGATTAAATTTTTGACAACGCGAAAGAATGGTTTGTGGCACATCGCGAATTTCGGTGGTAGCCAAAATAAATTTAACATGGGTTGGTGGTTCTTCTAGCAGTTTTAGCAAGCAATTAAAAGCTTCTTCGGTAAGCATATGCACTTCATCGATGATATAAACCTTATATTTGGCAAATATCGGCGAATAAATTGCGGTGGCAATTAGCTCGCGTATGTCGTCGATGCGACGATGATCTGCGGCATTAATTTCGATGACATCTGGATGCTGTGATTTGCTGATGTCAAGGCAGTTTTTGCATTTACCGCAAGCCATGGCGGTGTTTTGCATGCTGATGTCGAGGCAATTGATGGTTTTGGCAATGATGCGTGCAGTGGTGGTTTTGCCGATGCCACGAATGCCACATAAAATATAGGCTTGATGCAGTTTGTTGTGAATGATGGCATTGGTTAGAGTGGTGGTTAAAACTTCTTGCCCAACGAGTTCGCCAAAATTTTGGGGGCGATATTTTCTAGCTAAAACTAAATAAGACATAATTTTTTTAGTGCAAATGTGGTGCAAATGTAAGTGAGAATGACCTAGTTTTGCAATTTTTGGGCTGCTTTCTTTCAAATCTGACCCGTTAAAAAAGAATACTACCCATTCTCACCAAAGAAAAATTTTATTGCTCTTTTTTTT
>RFXY01000165.1 GCA_009921385.1 Pseudomonadota bacterium | reverse complement strand
GAGAAATTTTGGCTATTTTTAGCCACATATTCAACATATTTGGCTAAAAATAGCAGAAATTTATACCAAAAATGGCAAATAAAGTAAAATATAATTTGGATGCAACAGTGCCTAAAAGTATTGCAAATAAAAATTAGCTGTCAAGTAAGTTTTTGCTTGCAGTAAAAAACTGCTAAAATTATCATAGTGTTTTTATAAATTAATTTTACTTTTTTATCTTGAAAAACAAGGACATATTTCGCATTGCCAGTTTAAAAACTAAAAACGCTTATTCTTTGGTTGAGCTTTCTGTGGTTATTACCATTATGTCAATTCTTATGATGGGGGTTGCTTCTATTGTTAGCTCTTCAATGAAAAAAGCTCAAAAAAACGAAACTCAAGAAAAAATGCAAATAATTTACAATTCTATGGGTAAATTTTTGCTTCGCAATCAACGATTGCCCTGCCCCGCTAGGTTAAACCTTGCCGAAAGCTCCGCTGGATACGGATCTGATGAAAGCATAACAAATGGCGATTGCAATAATTCGAGCCGAATATTTTCATCTAACACTAGCGGTAATATTAATATTTTTGTTGGTGCGGTGCCAACCACCACTTTAGGTCTTTCTTCTGATATGGCAAAAGATGAATTTGGCAACAAAATCACCTACATTATTAGCAAAAATGCCACCATAGCAACAACAGCAACTATTTTTCCCGGCAATAATTTTAGCTTTGGATCAACCACAACCGCTTATGACAATCAAGTGCTTACAGTTTTAGAGTATGCAAACAATCCTGTAACCACTGATCGCACAATTACCGGTCAGGCAATTTTTGCTTTAATTAGTCATGGCAACAATCAAAACTGTGCTTATCCAGCCAATGGGGTCTCGCCAAATAGCTCTTGCCCAATTAACAATGAAGAAATAAATTCTAGCAAAAAATATACGGCAAATTTTACCGATAAAAACATTATTTATAGCTCTACCAATCCTAATTTTGACGACATAGTTTTATTTAAAACCAAAAATCAAATCGCTACCGATTTTAATGCTCACCATCTTTTGTTATGCTCGATCTCTAGTAGTGAATCTACAAACTACAACACAATAGCTAGTGGCACACCTAGATCAACTGCACAAAGTCTATTTTACGAACAAAATTTATTTAACATCGATCAAAACAATAGTTGTCAACTAATTTGCGGTAAATACGGTCAGTTATTTTATTCAAACACAACTTGCACTACCACCACTCCTTAAAATATGTATCAAAAACCAAAAAAATACAAAAATGCTTTTACTATCTTAGAGCTGGCGGTGGTTATTATTATTATTGCCATCCTTATTTTCACCACCATCAACTATTCTAACACCATGAGTGTTAATGCCAAAAATCGCATCACCAAAGATAAACTAAAAATCGTTTATCTTGCTTTAGGGCAATATTTAACAATTAACAAAAAATTGCCATGCCCAATAGAACTCACCACCCCGAAAAATCAAGTAATGTCAACAATAATATCTACCGGTTGCAATTTATGCAACTCTAACCGATGCTACGGAGGAGTGCCTGTAAGAGATCTCGATTTATCTGCCGAACTATCCGAAGATGGTTTTGGCAACAAAATATTTTATATGGTTAATCAAGATTATCTTACCAGCAATAATTTTGGTAATAACTCAGCCACAATTAACGATAGTAACTTTACTATCTCAGAACAGCTAAATACCGCACCAACAAGAACCGTATCTGGCACTAGAGGAGCCATAGTTGTGCTAAGTAGTAGCGGGGCAAATCAGGCTTATAGCTATCGCTCCAAAAACCACCTCACCACTTGCGGTGCAATCGCCAATTGCAACGATAACAAAATAATCTCTAACAATTCTTCAGAGCAAGCAAATAAAATATTAACATCAGGAACAACCACAACCAATATTTTTGTTAACGACTACACCAGCCCTTCTTTTGATGATATTGTTTTATATAAAACCGAAGATGATTTTAGCTTTGATTTTAATCAATTTTATCTACAAAAATGTTCAGGCTATAATGGTGATTTAGTGATATGCAATAATTTATCATATAACTTACAAAAAACGACATCACCAACATTGCCATTGGCATGTGGTAACAATCAAAATATCTCTAAAAGGGCAAAATGCTATCAATCAAATCTATGTCGTTTTTTGTTTGATTGCAGAATAACAATTTTATAAATAAATAATGGCAAAAATATCTTCTTCAACAAAAAAAGCCTATACTTTGGTTGAATTGTCTATTGTTTTGGTGATTATTGCCATTTTTTTATCAAGTGGCTTAAATATTTTTACCAACAATATTGTGCAAACCAAAACCGTTAATACCAAAGAAAAACTAAATATTATCTATAAATCTTTAGCCGAACACCTGATGACACAAAAAAGATTACCATGTCCAACACTTCTTACCACACCAAAAGACAGCGGAACAAGTTATGGCAGTCCTACTGCAACACCTTGCTCAACA
>RFXY01000164.1 GCA_009921385.1 Pseudomonadota bacterium | reverse complement strand
AACCTCGAAAAAGAGCAAAAAACCGAACTTGACTCGCAAAAACCCGACGGAGTTTTGGGCTTTCTCAACCAGAAAAACAAAGATATTCGAGTAATCATCGAGCTAAAAGATAGCAAAACCAATCTTGATGCCAAGCAAAACCGCAAAAACGATAACCGCACCGCAGTAGAGCAGGCTTTTGGCTATGTAGCAAAATATCAAGGAATTGAATTTGTAATTGTAAGCAATTTTAACGAAATTCGGCTTTACCAAAGCCATTATCAAGGCAAATATCACCAGTTTTTGATGAGTGAGTTAGCTAGTCAAACCGCCAAACAACAAGAGTTTCACTTTTTGCTTGCCAAAGATCGGCTGTTTACCAAGCAACATCACCAATCGCCAGTGCATTTGCTAAACACCGAAAACCAAGGCATCGAAATTGAAAAAAAATTCTATGCCCATTATTCTGCCCTTCGTTATGAGATTTGGCAAAATCTCATTGCTTTAAACCAGCATCAAAAATATGGCAGAAACTTTTATCTTTACAAAGCTCAAAAACTCATCGATCGCATCATTTTTATTCGGTTTTGCAAAGAAAACGGTGCCTTAAATAACGATGCAGTGCTTGATGCCCTTAACAACAAATACACCAAAGGCAAATATAACCGCATGAAGGCTTTATTTACCGCCATGGATGAGGGCAACCCCGAAATTGGTATTGCCAAGTTTAATGGCGGGTTGTTTTCGCCCGACTCGGATCTTGATATTTTAAACATCTCCGATGAAATCATCGATAAAATTGTCTTGCTATATAGCCACGATTTTGGCTCTGATCTTGATGTGAATATTTTGGGGCACATTTTTGAGCAGTCAATTTCAGACCTCGAAAACCTCACAGGCAACCAGCAACAACAACGAAAAAAAGATGGAGTTTTTTACACTCCTGCCTACATCACTCAATATATTGTGCAAGAAGCGGTGGGCGGTTGGCTTGCCGATAAACAAACACAAATCAAGGCAAAACAACACTCTTACGAATGGTGGCAACAATATGCAACAGCACTAAAATCAATCAAAGTGCTCGACCCTGCTTGCGGTTCGGGGGCATTTTTGGTGAAAGTTTTTGATTATTTACAACAGCAGTGGCAAGAAGTGGCAAAGCACATCAACATTAATTATAGTTATCACGATATTTTAACCAACAACATTTACGGAGTCGATATCAACCCTGCATCAGTTGGCATTACCAAGCTTTCGCTGTGGCTAAAAACCGCACACCACCGCCAACCACTCACCGCACTTGATGGCAACATCAAAATCGGCAACAGTTTGATAGACGATCCCGACATCGCTGGCTATTACAGTGAATTTGAGGGCAAAATTGTGGCAGAAGTGCTAGAAAAACAAGGCGAGTTGTTAGTAAATCAAGGACAAATCAAGCAAGACAAACACGATATCGATTCGTATTTCAAAAAATCCCTTGCTTTTAAATGGAAAGAAGAGTTTAAAAAAGTGTTTGAAAATTCATCTACCAATGGCAGTTTTGATGTGGTAGTGGGCAACCCGCCTTATGGGGCAGATCTCGACAAAGATGCCGAATATTTTGCTAAACACTATCCAAATTCTACTCAAAAATACAAAGATAGTTATAAAATTTTCATTGACAAAGCATTGCAAATTGCCAAATCAAGGGTTGGTTTTATTGTGCCAAACACTTTTTTATATCAACCAAGATATGCAGATATCAAAAAAATCATCAACAATTTTGGCAACAACATCATCAATTTAGGCGAAGATATTTTTGAAAATGTCGAACTGCCCACCGCTATTTTACTTATCAACAAACAACAAAACAGCAAAAAAATTGCCGATTTACGAAACTCCAACAGAAACGAAATAGCAAAAATCATTGCCAGCAACAGTTTTGTGCTAAAGCAAGTTGTCGAAGAATCAGTTTTTCTGCAAGAAAACATCAAGAGACTAGATGAAGTTTTAGAGCTAAAAGATGCAGGCTTTAAACATCAAAGAATTGGAGTTGGTAAAAATGCCACAAAATCAGATCTCAGACAAAGATTATATTCAAATACATTGATAGAAAATTCTATACCGCTATATACAGGATCTGATGCCGATCGCTATTTTGTTGGCAAACCTTCTTTATTTTTGCGAAAAAATTATCAAGAAATATTAAACAAAGGAGAGTCGGTTTATTTTGGAAAAATCGCCATCAATAATAATCCAAAAATCGTGTGGAGACAAACCGCAGACAAAATAAGAGCCTCGATACTTACAGGATGGATTGCCAACACATTGCAAACTTGCATTATTAAAAATATTGCTATTAAAGATTATTACATAATTTCTATTCTCAATTCCAAATACTATAAATTTTTATACACACAAAAAGTTTTAGAAGCTGGCAAAGTTTTTCCGCAAGTAAAGCTGGCTTATTTAAAAGATCTGCCATTTCCTGTAATTAGCCAACAAGAGCAACAACCATTCATCGAAAAA
>RFXY01000163.1 GCA_009921385.1 Pseudomonadota bacterium | reverse complement strand
TTTATTAATTAAAATCATATCTTATATGCCTTCGTTTTTGTTTTATCCGTATTTTCGTATTTTTCTTATTTATGGTTCGGCAGCTCTTTCTTTGGTTTTAATGATGTTAATGCTAAATATTATCACCATACCAGAAATAATCACTATTTTAAAGCTTAATCCTAAAAGTTCAGAAGCTCAGGTTATCACTCAAGTTTTGGGTAGAATGCAAGAAGTAACTAATAACATTATGGAAATTATTGCTAAATTATTTTCAAAGCTTTTAAATAGTTTTGGTATGGGCGATATTGATATTTCTAAAATCAAAATTCAACCTGGTAGCAATGCCATTCCTGTTAATCCTGCCGAGTCTGTTGGTGCAGGTGGCGATTTGCCAACAAATCCAAGTGCTTTATAAAATTTACAACCATAATTCTTAACTAGTGATTGCCTTTTTTAATTTATTTCGTCTAATTTTATTATTTCTTGTAGCTTTAGTTTTTTATCCTTTTTGCAAAGAAAAAGCTATTTATTGGTTTTTTTATCGAGCTGGCCCTTCTTTTATTAAGCTGGGGCAAGTTTTGTCGGTGAGGGCAGATTTAATTGGGCAAAAATTGGCAAATAAGTTAGCTAAATTTCAAGATCAAACCAAGCCTTCTTGCGGTAAATTAATTAAAAAAATTTTACATAAACATTTTCAAAATATTGATGATATTTTTGTCGAATTTAATTATCAGCCAATAGCCTCTGCTTCTATCGCTCAAGTGCACAAGGCGAAATTAAAAAATGGTTCTTTGGTGGCGGTAAAAATTTTACATCCTAATATCAATAAAGTTTTTTATCGTGATATCAAAACAATTGATTTTTTGGCTAAAATTGTTAATTTTTTCAGCGATTTTTATGCAAAAACTCTTTGCGATATTGTTAATTTGCTAAACGAAGTTGCTAAATTTGAATTAAATCTCTTGCAAGAGGCCTCAAATGCTTCGCAATTAAAAGAAAATCTAGTTAATCTTTCTGGTTTTTATGTGCCAAAGATTTTTTGGCAATATTGTTCTTGCGAAATTATGGTCAGCGAATGGCTTGATGCCATTGCTTTTTCCGATAAAATTGCCCTTGCTAATAGTGATATCGATAAAACCAAGGTGGCAAAAAATTTGGTGCTAAGTTATTTTCATCAGGTTTACGAAGATGGTTTTTTTCATGCCGATATGCATCCTGGTAATTTATTTTTGCTTAAAAATGGCGATATTGCGGTGGTTGATTTTGGCATTATGGGCAAAATAGATAAGCAAACTAGGTTAATTATTGCTAAAATATTGATTGCTTTTTTACATAAAAATTACTTACAAGTTGCTAAACTTCATATAGAAGGTGGTTTGGTGCCAAAAAACACTAATTTACAAGATTTATCTTTGGCATGTAGGCAAATTGGTGAAATGATAGTCGATGTTGATGTTAAATCAATTTCTTTGGCTAAACTGCTTTCTGCTTTAATTGTTATGACCAAAAACTACCAAATGTCTGCCAAGCCAGAATTATTGCTGTTGCAAAAAACTTTGCTGTTGGTTGAAGGAGTGGGAGTTGCTTTAAACCCTAATCTCAATATTTGGAGTTTGGCTCGACCATGGGTAAAAAATTGGGCGAAAGTCAACATTGGTTTTGATGCCAAAATATGCAATGCAGTGCTTGATGTTTTTCGTTTTTTAAAAAATAAAATTCAGCAATAAAATTTTGGTATTAAAACTATTTTGGTTTTAATCTCTTTAAAAACTGTTCTTGTTTATAGTAATCTGTTCTCTTGAGAAGATTTTTGTTAATCTCAAAATTTTTTTAAAGATCTCAACTTTTATTTTCAAATCTCTAAAAATATTTGTTGCCTTTTAAGGGTGTTGCTTGTAAAATAAATAAGAGACTGCTGTATTTATTTAAAAATAATTGTTAGCAGCTGCTTTTACATCACATAAAATCAACTAAATTTTAAAATACCATGACCAGCCTAGATCGTAAAAAAGCCCTCGAAGTGGCTTTATCACAAATAGATAAGCAATTTGGTAAGGGTTCTGCCATGAAATATGGTGATCGCCCCTCACTTGATATTGAAGTTATTCCCACTGGTTCTTTGAGTCTTGATTTGGCCTTAGGAGTTGGTGGTTATCCTAGAGGAAGAATTATCGAAATTTATGGCCCAGAAAGCTCTGGCAAAACAACTCTCACTTTGCATGCCATTGCCGAATCTCAAAAAATGGGCTTAACTTGTGCTTTTATTGATGCCGAACATGCTTTTGACCCTACTTATGCAAAAAATCTCAAAATAAACCTCGACGATCTCATTATTTCTCAGCCCGATAACGGCGAAGCGGCCCTTGAAATTACCGACACCTTGGTTAGATCGGGTGCTATCGATTTAATCATCATCGATTCTGTGGCCGCATTGGTGCCACAAGTTGAGTTAGAGGGTGGCATGGCAGATAATCAAATGGGCTTGCAAGCTCGTTTGATGAGCAAGGCTCTACGAAAGCTTACTTCTACTGTGTCTAA
>RFXY01000162.1 GCA_009921385.1 Pseudomonadota bacterium | reverse complement strand
GTTGCCAGTGGTTTTGATACTCCACGAGGACAAGATGCAGTTGCAACAATTGCAAGAGCTGACAAACTTGATAGTGCGAAAAGGCAAGATGCAGAAGAAAGATCTAAAGATCATCAATTACATCAAATGTTATCAATTGCATCATCTCATGCAGTCAGAAACCCAGGAACCGCCATAAATAATGCTGGCTCATCTCGTCGCCCAGGAAGCGGTGATGGTCGACCAGGAAGTAGTACTGATCGCTTTCGTTAAACAAGGGGTTTTGACCCCTTGTTTAGATTTTGCTTTAATTTATTTTTTTAACATTTAATTTATTTATTATGCCATCTTCTTCTTCAGTATTAAGTCCACTAGGTCAGTTTACTATAATAGTGCCGGGTTCTTAACCATGAATAACAAGATTAATAACAAATCGCTATTTCAAACTTTTGGCAAGCAACAAAGCCACTAGCATTTTTAGCACACAAGGCAAAAAAGCATAAAGCATAGGCAGGGCTTGTTGTTGTAAATGATATTGATAAATTAGATCGAGCAAAAATAATGAGCTAGAGGCAAAAACCACTCCTAACTTGGTGGTAAAACTGTAGCAAGCCATATAAGAAGAGGTTTGTGGGTTGTTGCTACCAATTAGGTTGGCGATAATTGTGGGTGGCAAAATAAGATCTGCTCCCAAAAAAGCCCCAGAACTAAACGAAATTAGTAAAAACCACCAATAATAATTCGCTGGCAAAAAAACCGCAAAAATAAAAGTAATCACTGCTCCCAAGGTAGAAATAAACCACAATTTTGGCACCCAATTAGAATGTATAGTGGTTTTTTCGGCCATTTTTCGCCAAAATATCATAAAAAACAAAGCAGAAAAAAAATATAAAGCTAGGCTGTAGGGCAGTATTTTTGGTTGCTTCAAAAAATCTTTTAAATAGAAAACCAATAAATTAGCAGGCAAGGCAACGGCACAGCTATTGATTAGCAAAATCAGCATTAGCTTGATAAATTTTTTGTTTTGAGAAATATTTTTTATGATGGTGAAAATGCTAAGATTTTTTATTTGGTAAACAGAGTTTTGATTAACATTTAATTTGGCAAAAAAAGCAAGGGCAAAAATAATTAACAAAATAAAAACCAAGCTTAAATAAAAATATTGCCGATCGTTGGTGTTGGTTAAAAGTAAGGGCAGGGTAGAGGCCAACACAACACCAATTAAGCCTGCTGATTCTTTGTAGTTGTTGATGGTTAATCGTTGTTGTTGATTTTGAGTGAGAATTACTGCTAAACTTTCAAAATTGATGCTGATAATGTTGAAAAAAAAGTAGACACTAAACAAAGAAATGGCTAGCCACCACGATTTGTGAAAATTATTTTGCCAAAAACTAGGATTAAATAACAAAAAAAAGCTAATTGCTAGACCAAAACTAGCAAAAATAATGATGGTTTTGGCGGTTGTTTTTTGGCGATTTAGCCAATAATCACAACAACCGCCAATGATTGGATCTAGCAATAAATCAAAGCTTTTAGCTAGCAAAATTATTAAGGCCAAGTTGCTTAAACTCAACTGAAATTGTCGAAAATAAAAATCGGCAATATTGATGTTGAGTGGCAAAGCGATAAAGGCTAGCGGAATGCCTAAAATTGCATAGTAAAAAAAATTAAGTTTATTGATTTGCTGTTTTAGGCTGTGATTCTGCATTATTTTTTGGGATTTTTGCTTTTATTTTGGTGATGATAGCGGGTTTTTTAAATTTTACCACAATTTCTTGATTATTTTTGATTATTTCTGGATTAAGATAATTTTCTGGCAAAGAAGTGCTATAATATAGGCTAGAATTAACACTGCTATTTTCATTTTGTTGATTGTTGTTGGCGGTAAACACAAGCTCGGCATTGTTGGTTTTAACTATAATATCTTGCGGATTAAGACCAGAAAAACTTAAAGTATAATAATGAAAATTATCATCTTGTTTTTGGGTGAGATTGGCAGAAAAATTATGTGCTTGAGCAGGTTTTTTTGCTAGGTTTTGAGAGTTGTTTAGTTGTTCATAAATTTCGTCTTGCACTTGATAATAATTGTCGTGAAACCAAAATGGGCTAAATATAGAGGGTTGTCTGTGTATCACAACAATTGGTGGATGTTTTTTTTGATAAAAATTGCAAGAAGCAAGACCAATAACAATGCCTATGCCAAGCAAAATAGCGGTTTTGATTTTTGGATTATTAGCGAATTGGTTTTTTAGTTTTTCTTGCCAAGAACCATTTTTGGCTTGACTAAAATTGATATTTGATAAATTAGACATAAAAAAATATGTTGGATTTTTAATATTGTGCTTAGTAAAATATAACATTTCTTGGTTTTTGATGAAAAAAGAAGATATTATTAATTTAATTTTTAATTAAGGTTGTGTCAAGTCTAACTAGAAAAATAATCTTATTTTTTTTAATTATTTTTGCAGTTTTTGCTTGTGGTAAAAAAAATGCAAAATGGTCTTATTTAGGCAAGAATGGTCCGCAATTTTGGGGCGATAAC
>RFXY01000161.1 GCA_009921385.1 Pseudomonadota bacterium | reverse complement strand
AAATCTCTTAAAATTTGACGATATTATTAATTTTCAAAGAAAAAATATTTATCAACTACGAAATAAAATTATTTCGCAAACCGATATTTTGCCACAAATTTTGCAATATAGCAACCAAATTGTTCTCGATTTATGTGCAGATGCTATGCCAAAAAATAGCTATCCCGAGCAATGGTTGCTATCTTCTCTTGATGCCGAATTATTTAGAATTTATGCACTAAAATTAAATTTAGTTGAGCTTGCCAAGCAAGATGACAAACAACATATTATACAAGCAATTACAACTGCGGTTGACAATTTATTTGTCGAAAAAATCGCCAATATTGGAGCAGAAAATTTTGCCGAAATAGCCAAGCAAATTTTTCTTACCGTGCTCGATAACGAATGGAAAGATCACCTGCTTTCTCTTGATAAACTTCGTCAAGGCATTAATTTACGAGCCTATGCTCAAAAAGATCCGTTAATCGAATATAAACAAGAAGCCTTTGTTTTATATGAAGATATGATGTTGCGAATTGAAGAAATGGTGGTTTCGCATTTAAGTCATGTGCAAATTAGTCAAGAATCTCTTGCGGTTGATAATGTTGAGGATATTGCAAAATTAACCAATAAAAAAACCAAAAATTCTAAAAAATAGTAAGGAGCAAACTAGTTTATGAGTAGAAGAATTTATCTTTACGATTCCACTTTACGAGACGGGGCTCAAACTAGCACTGTTAACTTTAATGTGCAAAATAAAATAGATCTTTCTTTTGCTCTTGATAAGCTAGGCATCGACTACATCGAAGGCGGTTGGCCAGGTGCCAACCCAACCGATGATAATTTTTTTGCCAAATTGCCGAGTTTGCAAAATTCTCAGTTTGTGGCTTTTGGTATGACCAAAAAAAACGGCATTTCTGCCGAAAACGATCCTGGTCTTAATGCCCTTACCAACAGTTCTGCTTCGGCGGTTTGCATTGTTGGTAAAAGCTGGGATTTTCATCTTAAAAATGCTTTACAAATCACTTCGCAAGAAAACGAACAAATCATTTTGCAATCTTTACAACACATTGTGGCAAAAAAAAAGCTGGCGATGTTTGATGCCGAGCATTTTTTTGATGGCTACAAAGCCAATCCTGGTTTTGCTTTGCAGGTTTTAAAAACCGCCTATCAGGCCAACCCAAGATGGATTATTCTATGTGATACCAACGGTGGCACTTTGCCAAGCGAAATAAAAAGCATCGTTTTGGAGGTTGTAAAACACCTGCCAGGTAGCCAACTTGGCATTCATTGCCACAACGACACAGGCAATGCGGTTGCCAACTCTATTATGGCGGTTGAAGCTGGAGTTTGTCAAGTGCAAGGCACCATTAATGGCTTGGGCGAAAGGTGCGGAAATGCTAATTTAATTAGTCTTATTCCTACATTAAGTTTAAAAATGGGCTACGATTTAGGTAAAATAAATTTAAAAAAACTAGTGCCAATTTCAAAATTGCTAGACGATATTCTTAACAAAGCCAGCGACGATTTTGCACCGTATGTCGGTAAGTTTGCCTTTGCTCATAAGGGCGGTTTGCATGTTTCGGCGGTTAATAAAAATCCGCAATCTTATGAACATATCAACCCCGATTTGGTTGGCAATCAAAGGCAAATTTTAGTTTCCGACCAAGCTGGCAGATCAAACATTATCGCTCGCTTACAAACTTTGGGTTTTGATAAAAACTATTCTGCTGAAAAAGTTAATCAATTGGTTAGTTTGGTAAAACAACAAGAATCTTTGGGATATTCCTACGATACGGCAGATGCCAGTTTTGCCTTATTGGCTTGTAAATTTTTAGATAATTTACCTAATTTTTTTGAGCTAATTAGTTTTAAAGTGCAAGACGAAAAAAAACTTACCGATCGTAATGTTTTTGCTATTAACTCTGAAGCGGTAATTAAAATTAAAATAAATCAAAAAACCATTATTAAAGTTGCCGAAGGTAATGGGCCAGTTAATGCTCTAGATAAAGCTTTGCGAAAATCGCTGATTTTTAAATATAAAATATTAAAACACATCAAACTCATTGATTATAAAGTACGTATTTTAACTTCACAAAACGGCACCAAAGCAATCACTAGGGTGCAAATTCAAAGCCTCGACACCATAACAGGCAAAACTTGGCAAACCATTGGAGTTGCCGAAAATATTTTAGATGCTTCTTTTTTGGCCTTACAAGATAGCATTATTTATCGCTTATGGCAAGAATAGAAGACTGCCTAACAATAGACAAAAGATCTCTTGGTGATTGGTCTGTCAGGTCTAATTCACGGTGTCGGAAGAAAGGGTTATGAAAGTTTGATGGCAAAGTTGAGTCTACATAACCCACTTAATATTAATGCTTCTAATCCAGATAATTTTTTTGGCATAGCGGGCTGTTAATGCCAATTTTTCAGGTCCTTGTCTTATATTTAAGCCAGCATTGACTTTTCTTGGCTCTAATGAAAAAGATTTCGCTAGTGACGGGTTGGGATCATTATTATACCATTTCCATAAATAAATATCACACTT
>RFXY01000017.1 GCA_009921385.1 Pseudomonadota bacterium | reverse complement strand
ACAATATTCCAGCTGCGAATTGCTGGGGTTATGGATTTTGCCATGGTTTCAATTTTAACGAATGGGTGTTGCCATATCTTGCTCGCTTTATTGCTGATTTTCCAGTATGTTCACATAGTAGAGGCATAATAAATGACGATCAACAATCGCAAATATTGATATTTGGTTTTGGAATGCCTGTGTTTGGAACAAGTTATAAAGATGCTTTTTTAGACCCTAAAAATATAAAACCAGAGAACATTGCTTTTTTTATAAAACAACTTGCAAAAATTTGTGACGAATCTAAAGAGTTTTCTGAAACAAGTTTAGATCAATTACTTCAACTTGTGGGCGAAAAACAATTTGTTTTTTATTCTGCATCTGCCGGTAGTTCTTTGGCATTAAGTTCTTTTTTAAAAAACAAAACAGATGAACAAAAAACAGAGTTTTTTAAAGAAGTGGTTAAAGAACTGTTTCCACAACAAACCAATAATGAAGAATTGCCAAACAAAGTAAAGAGTATTATAGAAGGTATAGTGAAAAAAGCCGCTGCTTTTAATCCGCCAGGAATTTCTTATCATGCTGGCTTGTCTCGCTACTTTGACTTAAAAGAACAAGCTTATGGGGTTGGAGAATTAGTTAAAGAAACATATTTTACTAATATGATAGAAGCTTGCTTATCTCGTAAGGTGTATCCCCGCCATGTGAAAAGCAGTCATTCTCCTGTTGTTAAAAAAGATGCTCTTGATAAGATACTTGGTAATCAGAAAAAACCCCCCCCTGTGTTTTCATCATTTTGTGACGAAGCTGTTTTTCCTTTTTATTATGTAGCGATGTTTGCTAAAAAATTAAAAGAGCTAAATTACGGTTTAGATGATGAACAAATTTCTAAGTTTGTATACAAGGTGATGCAGTATGGCGATATTGTTGAAAAAGATGGTGATGGATTTGAACTTGATAGATTTTGTAAGCTAGCTATAGATGAGTTAAAACTTTCCGATAATCAACATAAAGCTAAGGTGGTTAGTGATATGGCTCAAAAATATTTAAGCATTAGAAATAGTTATTTAGCTTTGCAAAAAGAATATCGGCAAAGTTTTCAACAAGAATATTGCATAAATATACTTGGAATTAATGATGGAATTAAAGAAAATAATGAGAAAGTTAGAGAAAATTTTTGTGAGAAAGCTAATGAAATTTTCACAAAAGAGTTTGGTGATGTTGATGCAACGAAACCTTTGCTTTCTATCAAAAAACCGAATGCAACTGGGAGCTTTGCACATCCTGGAGACAAAGATGGTTGTCCATTTGTTTAAGATACTTTAAATGCTGCTTAGCGAGCATCATTTAAAGTATCTACTGTATAAATTTGAGTTCCCATTGCAGTGGAATGTTGAATTGTTTTTGCACTTTTTCTTGGGCTAGTTTGCCTAAATCAAGCAGGTTTTGTGCGGTTGCTTGCTTGGTGTTGATTAAAAAATTGCAGTGTTTGTTTGAAAAACAGGCATCGCCAATAAAATGGCCTCTTAAACCCACTGCATCGATTAGTTGCCAAGCCTTGTAATGTTGTTGATTTTCTGGGTTTTTATCTGGGTTTTTGAAGGTGCTCCCGCCAGTTTTTGCCCGAATTGGTTGAGATTCTTCTCGTTGTTGTTGTAGGGTTTTGATTTTTTCTGCTACAAGTTGCGGGCTACTTTCTTGGCAAGTAAAAACCGCTTCGACAAAAATATATTGTTTAGTTAAAGAGTTGCCACGATAAATAAAGCCAAAATCTTGATTGCTAATTTTGTGTAAATTTCCTTGATAATCAAGTGCCGTTGCTTCTATTAAAAACTGCGAAATGTCGCTACCATAGCAACCTGCATTCATAGCAACCCCGCCACCAACAGAGCCAGGAATGGTGTTTAAAAATTCTAAACCGCCCAGGCCATATTTTTGGCAATATAAAGAAACGGTAGAGCACAAATTGCCCCCGCCCACTGTTAATAAATTTTGATTGCAACTGATGTTGGTAAATTCTTTGCCAAGTTTAATAACCACCCCAGAAACACAGGGTTTGGTGATGATAATATTTGAGCCAGCCCCAATTATTTGTATGGGAATTTGGCAATCAACCTTGCTTAAAAAATGTTGCAAATCGGCAAGACAAGATGGCTTAAACACAACATCGGCAACTGCTGGCAAGCCAAACCAGTTGATTATTGAAGCAGATTTTTTATAGGTGCCTGTAACTTTTGGTAAATCTACTTTTGGCAAAAAATCAAGCATTATTTTTTTAATCTTTTAAAGCCAAGGTCGAGATCTTCTTTGAGATCTTCGATTGCTTCAAGGCCAATGTTGATGCGAAGGCAAGTTTTGTCTGAGTAAGGAAATTTGGTTGCCGTTCTAATCGAAGTGGCATCAAACGGTAAAATTAAAGATTCATAACCGCCCCAAGAGTAACCCATACTAAAAAATTGCAATTTATCAACCATTCTGGCTAAAGATTCGTTAGAATATTTTTTATCAAGCACCACCGAAAACAAGCCCGCCGCCCCAGTAAAATCTCTCTTCCATAAAGCATGATTTGCATCGCTTGGTAGAGCAGGGTAGAGCACTTTTTCTACTTCTGGTCTTTTGCTAAACCAGTGAGCCATTTCTAGGGCAGATTTAAAGCAATGATCGATTCTAAGTTTGAGGGTTCTGAAGCCTCTTTGCACCATATAAGAGCAATAAGGTGCTGCAGTTGGTGCCATATAGCGAAAGGCTTCATACATTGTGCGAAAGTGTTTTTCTTGCACTGTGATGGAGCCCATCATAATGTCGGAATGACCGTTGATATATTTGGTGAGAGCCATTACCGAAACATCAACTAAATGTTCGAAAGGTTTAAAATAAATGCCGCTCGCCCAAGAATTGTCAAGAATGGTGATTATTTCGTGTTTTTTTGCTACTTGACAAATTGCCGAAACATCAGATATTTCAAAGGTTTGCGAACCGGGGCTTTCTAAAAAAATAACCTTTGTATTTTCTTGTATTAAATTAGCGATGTCGCCACCAATGTGTGGGTCGAAATAGGTGGTTTCGATGCCAAGTTTTTTGAGAAATTTATCGGCAAAACCTCTGGTTGGCGAATAAACATTATCAACCACCAGCATATGATCGCCTTGTTTTAGAAAAGCAATGAGAGCGGTGTTGATGGCAGAGGCTCCAGAAGAGGTGACAAAAGTGTTGTAGCCACCTTCGAGTTCGGCAACGGCTTGCTCGAGGGCGAAATTGGTTTGGGTGCCGTATCTGCCATATTTTAGCTCGTAGGGTTGCACCAAATCGTTGTTAGAATATCCTCTTTCGGCATAAAGCAAATCTTTTAAAGTAGGAAAAACAATAGTTGAGCTTTGGTAAATTGGCGGGTTAACCATTCCGCCTTGTTCTTTTGGGTGTCGTCCTGCATGCACAATTTTGGTGGCTTCGTGTAGTTTTTTATCCATAGTTATGTTGTAAATAAATTTATCAAAAATAAATGCAAAATATTTTACCCAATATTAATTTTGAAAGCAATAAGATTTTCTAAAATTGGCACCAGTTGATATTGTTCATCAAAACTATTGCCAAAGATGGGGCCAAATTTTTTGCTATTGAACTGATTTTCTTTTGAAATAACATAATTTTCTAAGCCAAAATTTAGGGCGGAAAATATAAAAGACAGCACCAAGCTTGGCGAAGCCGAAGCCGAAGCAACTCTATATTCGAGCCTTTTGGCGGTTTCTCCTTTGGCAAGACGAACCGCACAAGTTCTGTTGTTGTTGCCAAAGCTTAAATGAGTTGGGCTAGTGTTTTTTTGTTGAGAAAATAAATATTTATTGTCTTTTTGACAATAACGAAAATAATCTTGCTGATATAAATTTAACATAGCCAAATTTTGCTTGGTTTTGTCAAGCAAAAAAACCGCCATCATCACATAAAAATTGTCAATAAAATCGCCGTTTTGTTGATTTTTTGGCAAGCAAGACAAGCTAAATTGCAAAGCACTTCCGCAATCGTTTTTTATTGGCTTGCCAGCAAAGCTTACCCACAAATTATGGTGTGTAGCTAGTTGATAAATATGCTTTTTGGTTTTGGCAATTTCTGCAATTAAAGCCAAAAAATTATCGGTATAATCAAAAACCACTTCGAGTTGGCCATTACCTTGTTCTGTTTTGCAGTTTGCCACATTTTCTAAAAAAATATTTAACTGTTCTGATTGAGCGGAAACAAGGGGGGAAAGGCTAGAAAATACATAAAATTCTAACTCAGATCCGATGCAAAAATTTTGACAATATTGAGCAGATTTTTGTTGAAACTCAACAATATTTGATTGTAAAATTTTGTTTTGTTCTAAAAATAAATTGCTGTCAAGCATAAAAAAAATATTGATTATCTTGTTTTTTGATAGTATAGTGAAACTAATACAAAAAAACTTTTGCAATAATTTTAATTCATTAAAAATAAAATGGAAATCATCCTTGCTAATCCTCGAGGTTTTTGTGCCGGTGTGACAAGAGCAATTCAAGCCGTAGAAAAAGCTTTGCAACTCTACGGCAAGCCAGTTTATGTGAGGCACGAAATTGTGCATAATAAATTTGTGGTTGAAAGTTTAAAAGCCAAGGGGGCAATTTTTGTGCAAGAAATAGCCGAAATACCACATGGTGCCACCACAATTTTTTCGGCTCACGGAGTTTCTGATTTGGTTGAAGAACAAGCAAAACACAGAAATCTCGATGTAATCGATGCCACCTGTCCGCTAGTTAGCAAGGTTCATCGAGAAGCCAAAAAATATGTCGAAGAAGATTTTGAATTAATTTTAATTGGGCACAAAGGGCATCCAGAAGTAGAGGGCACTAAAGGCAAAGTTGGTAAAGAAGTAATTTTGGTTTCAGACGAAGAAGATGCCAAAACCGTGCAGTTAAAAAATCCGCAAAAAATAGCTTATGTTACTCAAACCACACTTAGTGTTGATGATACCAAAAAAATTGTCGAAATTTTAGAGCAAAGATTTCCGCAACTGCAAAAAGGCTTGGCGACCAAAGATATTTGCTATGCCACTCAAAACAGGCAAGATGCGGTGAGGCAACTGGCTAATATGGTGGAGGTTTTGATTGTTTTGGGGGCAAAAAATTCTTCTAACTCCAATCGATTACGAGATTTAGGGCAAGAATGTGGCCTGCCTTCTTATCTGATTAATAGTGCTGGCGATATTGAATCTGCTTGGTTTTCTGGCATAACCAAAATTGGCATCACCGCAGGGGCTTCGGCACCAGAAGTTTTGGTGCAAGAAGTCTTGGCAAAAATTCAAAATATCGCCAACAATTCGCTTACGGTTTCAGAAATGGAGGGCATTAAAGAAAATGTGTTTTTCGCCCTTCCAAAAAAGGTAAGAAAAGCCAATGACCAATAAATTACATCAAGTTTTTATTTTTTCCGCAGGTAGAGGAGAGCGAATGATGCCTATCACCGCCACAATGCCTAAACCGCTGGTGAAAGTCAAAGAAAAAACACTGCTCGATCATATTTTAACTAACTTGGCAAAATTGCCTTATTTGCAAAAAATCATCATTAACGGTCATTATTTGGCAGAACAAATCTCGGATCATTTACAAAAAATAAATAATCCCAAAATAATTTTCTCATTTGAGCCAGAAAAACTTGAAACTGGCGGAGGGCTGGTTTATGCTAAAGATTATATTAATTTTCATCAACCATTACTAACCATTAATGCCGACACTATTTGGCGAGATCCCGATAATTTATTAGATATAGAATATCTCTATAAAAAATGGCAACAACATCATTGTCAAATAATGTTGGGCTTAAAAAAGGTGACCGATTTTTATGGTTACGATGGCAATAGTTTTGGCGGTGGTGATTTTAATATGCTCAACCACAATCTTTATCGTTTTTCGCAAGCCATGGACTATGTTTTTGTGGGTTTGCAAATTATCGATCCAAAAATTTTGCTTAATATACCAAAAAAATGCTTTTCTATGTCAGATTTTTATAAGTCGGCGGTGGGCGAAAAAGGTTTATTACACAACATTAAAGGCACCGAATTATTGGGTAAATATTATCATGTTGGTAGTGTTGAAAATTTAGCAATGGCTCAAAAATATTTTTCTTATGATTAATTATCTACTAAAATTACAAAATTTTGACAAAAATTTTAAAATATTTTTGCCTATTTTTGCTGTGCTATTCTTGCTTTTTTGTGCTTTAGCAAGTTTTTTTATTTATCATTCGCCAGCAGATTATCAACAAAGCAATGCAGTAAAAATTATGTATATTCATGTGCCCGCCGCTTGGCTTTCGTTGCTGATTTATACTCTTATTTTTGTGTTTAGCATTCTTTCTTTTATCTACAAAAATGCTTTTTTTTCAATTATTTCGCGAAGCATCGCCGGCATTGGCTGTTCTTTTACTCTCATCACTTTACTTACAGGGGCAATTTGGGGCAAGCCAATTTGGGGAACTTGGTGGGCTTGGGATGCTCGACTAACTTCGGTTTTGTTCTTGTTTTTTTTATATCTTGGTTATATTCTTATCTATGACAACTTATGGCACGAAAAAAATGGCGAAAAATTGTCGGCAATAATTGCGATAATTGGTTTTATTAATGTACCAATTATCAAGTTTTCGGTTGAATACTGGAACTCTCTGCATCAACCAGCAAGTATCTTGCGAACTGGCGGGGTGGCAATTCATCACGAAATGCTTTATCCTTTGTTGCTTACTTTTGCTGCCTATTTTTGCTATTTTATTTTGCTTGCCTTAATTAATGTGCATAATTTAATTCTTATCAAAAAACTTACCAACCATGACTTACATCGTTACCGATAATTGCATTCGTTGTAAATATACCGATTGTGTGGCAGTTTGCCCTGTTGATTGCTTTTATGAAGGAGAAAATATGCTGGTTATCGACCCCGATGCTTGTATAGACTGCGGAGTCTGTGTGCCAGAATGTCCAGCCGAAGCAATTGTTGCCGAGGCTCCCGAATTTGTTGATTGGCTTGAGCTAAACAAAAAATATGCTAAGCAATGGCCAAATATCACTCAAAAAAAAGAAGCTTTACCCGAAGCAAAAGAATTTGATGGAGTTGCCAATAAACTAGCAAAGCATTTTAGCCCCGATCCTGCCAAAAAAAACACAACACTTATCAATAAAATCGATCTTAACAATGTCTGAATTTCATCATAATTTTTTGGCTTTAAAAAATTTAAAAAAACCAAAAGCTATCGTTTTTGATTGGGACAACACCTTGGTTGACACTTGGCCCGTTATTCATAACGCCATCAATCAAACAATGCAGGCAATGCAAAAGCCAGAGCTAAGCCTAGACCAAGTGCGAAATACCGTGCATAAATCGATGAGAGAATCTTTCCCTGATATTTTTGGCAACAACTGGCAAGAAGCGGGCGAAATTTATAAACAATGTTACAGAAAAAATCATATTTCTGCGATAACTTTGTTGCCAAATTCTCTGAATTTAATTAAACAAATTCAGCAACAAGAAATTTTACAATTTTTAGTAAGCAACAAAATTGGAGCAACTCTTCGCCTAGAAGCAAATAAACTTGGTATTGATGACTATTTTTTTGCCATCATTGGGGCAGGCGATGCCTATTATGACAAGCCCGATCCTGCCCCTTTGCAGTTGGCTTTACTTGGCTCTGATCTTGATATCAAGCAAGATGAAATTTGGTTTGTAGGCGATACCATTGCCGATGTAGAATGTGCCTATAATGCTGGTTGCACCCCAATTGTTTATGGGCATAGCGACAATCAAATATCGCAGTCAATTAACTCAAAACTATTACAAGAAGGCAAGAACAACAAGGGTTCGATACCGCTTTATTTTAATCACCAAGAGTTGATAGATATTTTAAAAAGTTATGCTTAGCATCAACAATTTAACTATTGTTTTTACCCAAGAACAACAGCAAAAAAAAGTGGTGAGCGATTTTTCGTTGCAACTTAAATGCAACGAAATTGTGGCTTTGGTTGGCGAAAGCGGTTGCGGGAAATCAAGCATTGCCTTGGCAATTATGGGCTTGTTGCCTGCTAATGCTAGTTGTTTTGGCGAGATAAAATTTGAGCAACAAAATTTATTGCAATTGGCAAAAAATCAATTTTCCAAAATTCTAGGCAAAGATTTGGCAATGATTTTTCAAGATCCCAACTCTGCTCTCAATCCTTTGCAAACCATCAAACAACAAATTGCCGAGGCAATCACCATTCATCAAGAAAATTTATCAAAAACAGAAGTTGAGAAAAAAATTAGTGAACTGCTAAATTTGGTAGAACTGCCTAATTTTACCGATCGGCTCAATAACTATCCGCATCAACTTTCGGGCGGGCAAAAACAGCGAGTGATGATCGCCATTGCTTTGGCTAACAAACCAAAACTTATTATTGCCGACGAGCCAACCACTTCTCTTGATTTGGCAACTTGTGGCGAAATATGGCAATTGTTTGCCAAACTGAAAAAGCACACCTCGATTTTGCTTATCACTCATCAACAGCAACTTGTCAAACAAATTGCCGACAAGGTTGTGGTTTTGCAACAAAATAATTTAAAAAGTTGGCCGGTGCTTGTAAGTAAGCCAGCAGAAGATGCCAAAACCGTTTTTCAAGCAACAAATGTAGGAGTGAAACTGGCAAAAAAAGTTATTTTACAAAATATTAATTTAACCGTTAAACACAAGCAAAATGTTGGTATTTTAGGAGCTAGCGGTAGCGGAAAATCAACTCTCGCTCTGGCGATTACTAATTTAATTGGCTCTTCTGGTAAGGTTTTTGGACAAATAGAATTTTTTGAAAAATACAATTGGCAACAACATCAAAAATTTTTACGTCAAAAAGTGCAAATTGTTTTTCAAGATCCGTTTTCGACTCTTAATCCACGATTTAGTGTTGAAGCAAGTATTCTTGAGGGGTTGAAAATACATAAAATGCCAGAAAAGCAAAAAAATCTTGATATTTTATTTGATTGCTTACAATTGCCTAAAGAAATCAAAAAATTTTATCCACATCAATTGTCGGGCGGGCAAAAACAAAGAGTTTCGTTGGTGCGTGCCTTTATTGTGGAGCCCGAAATTTTGTTGTTAGACGAGCCAACTTCGGCACTCGACCACAACTCGCAGTGCAGTTTGCTTGAATTGTTGCTGAACTATCAACAACATCACAACATCACTTATCTTACCATTTCTCATAGCGAAGAAGTGATCGATGCCATTTCTCATTGCAAAATACAAATAGATTCGCGGATCTAATACCATTTCCATAAATAAATACCACACTTCGATCTAAATTCCCTTTCTTATAAAAGAAAAGATAAATTAAACAGTCTCATGTTGCATCAAAATAACAATACCAGCAATATCATTACATAATTTACTTAAATATTACTTTAATGACATATAAAATCTAATGTCATTAACGATGCGACACAATCTTATGTGGCTAAAAAAATCATTAAGTTTTCTGATTCGCCTCCAACTATTGCTGACGGAGCAAGATCGCCTGCGGTGTCGGAAAGAACTTTTTATTACCTGAGTCAACTCGATGGTTTTTTTGAAATTCCAGAACATGACATAATTTACTGGACACAATGGTTGATGCATCTTCTTAAAATTACAGTGGAGCCAACTTCTGCGGTTGCCATGGCGGGTGCGGTTAAGTGCCTGAAAAAACAAAAATCAAAAAAAACAAAAATCAAAACAAAGAGTGTTGGTTTTGCTATCGGGTGGCAATATCGCCCCTGAAACATATCAAAAAATTTGGCAAGAAAGTTTTCTTGAAAAATTGCCAATTTAAAAATTTCACTTCACTTTTTTGGTGCTAAGTGCAAATTGCGGTTGATGGTTTTTGGTGCTGATGCAAACTAGGCTGTGATGTAAAAAATTTTCTTGGGTTTTGTCAAAATCGAAGCGATAATGGCTACCGCGACTCTCTGTTCGTTGCAGGGCAGAATAGGTCACCGCCAAAGAATTTAGCAATAAATTTTCGATTTCAAAATAATCGTTAAGCTCGTTGTTCCACAGCAAGCTTTTGTTGTTGAGGTGATAATTTTTGAGTTGTTGATAAAGCAAAATATTGCAATTGATGCCCTCGGTTAATAAATCGGCATGGCGAAAAATGCCGATGGTTTTTTCGTTGTTGAGTTGCATTTGTTGTTTGATGCTGGCTAAATTATGTTCTTTATTTTTATTGCTGGCAAAAAGTTTTGTGAAATCGCTTATTTTTTCTGTGGCAAGTTGATGAGCAAAATTTTTATGTTGAGAAAAATCAATTTTTGCAACTGCGATTTCGCCTGCTTTTTTGCCAACAATTTGCCCAAAAACCACCAGTTCCAATAAAGAATTACAGCCCAATCTATTAGCGCCGTGCACCGAAACACAAGCCGATTCGCCCACACTAAACAGCCCATCTATCACTTCGCCAAAAGTGTTGCAAGGAATGCCCCCCATGGTGTAATGAGCAGAAGGGTGCACAGGAATTGGGCTGTTAAAAACATCGATATTGCCAAATTTGCTAGCGATTTCTAGCAGGCTAGGTAGTTTTTGTTGAATGGTTTGCCTGCTTAAATGGCGAAGATCGAGGTGCAAGCAATCTGCCTTTTGAGTTAATTCGCTTTGTTTGTTGCTAAAACAGCCGTTGCCTTTTTGTATTTCGCAAGCCATGGCAATTGAAATGGTGTCGCGACAAGCAAGCTCCATAGTTTGCGGTTGGTAATCGGCCATAAAGCGATGACCGTGCTTGTTGAGTAAATAAGCCCCTTCGCCCCTAGCCGCCTCGCTGATTAGAATGCCAGAATTGGCAAGGCCGGTGGGGTGAAACTGCACAAATTCCATATCTTGTAAAGGCAACCCAGCCTTTAAAACAAGAGCCCCACCGTCTCCTGTGCAAATGCTTGATGAAGTGTTGTTTTGATAGATTTGGCTATAACCGCCTGTAGCTAAAACCAAGGCTTTGCTTGTGAAAATTACTAGTTCGCCTTGGTTAAAATCGATTGCCAAACAGCCATGGCATTGATTGTTGGCAATAAGTAAATCTATCACTAAAATTTCTGCCAAAATGGGTATTTTTCGTTTTTTTACTTGTTGCAATAAAGTGTGTAGCAAAGAGTGGCCAGTTTTGTCTTGGGCATAACAAGCGCGGTATGCCAAGCCATCTTTGCCATAGTTTAAAGATTGCCCGCCGTAGGGCCTTTGCTCTATTTTGCCAAAACTATCTCGAGAAAAAACCATTCCTTG
>RFXY01000160.1 GCA_009921385.1 Pseudomonadota bacterium | reverse complement strand
CCACCTTTAACTTAAAAGTTCCTTTGGTTGTTAATATCGAGTAAATTATACTTCTTGCAAAAGGGGTGGCACGAAGTGCCGGGGTAGTGTCGGTAGCAGCTCTCGGTGCTCAATTCCCCTTCTGTAGAAGGGGTGGCCGCGATAGCGGACGGGGTAGTGTCGGTAGCAGAACTCGGATATTCCCCTTCTTGTAGAAGGGGTGGCCGCGATAGCGGACGGGGTAGTGTCGGCAACACACTTTAAGATCTTTTGAAAAAAACATCGGCGATCGGCTCCCAACACTACCTTGGTCTTTTTTTTGCCAAGGCAAAAAAAATCCACCCCTTCCAAGGGAAGGGTAATTTATATCGAATTTAAACAAAAAAAACTATGAATTTACAAGATTTTACCTGCTTAAATGATATCATAACCTATCATCAAGAACATTTTAACAACAAAACATTGTTAAACTGCCTAGGTAGTGGCAAGGTTGTGTCGAGTCAAGAGTTTTGTCAAGAAGTCAACAATATTGCTTGGGGGCTTAAACAACTGCCATCCACACAGCAAAATAATATGGTTGCCATTTATTGCTATCAAGGCTGGCAATGGTTGGTTTGCGATTTGGCAATTGTTTCGGCAAGTCTTGTGAGTGTGCCGATTTTTCACAACATCAGCCAACCAAACCTTCAATATCAACTAGAACTCACCCAAACCAAAGTTATCATCACCGACAAGCCCGATTTTGCCCAACAATATTGCCAACAATACACCATCATCACCGTTGGATTTGCTTGTCAAGGTTGCCTTAGTTTTAGCGAGTTAAGCCAACTAGGCAAAACCAAAAACCAAGGTTATCAGCAACTACCCAAAAGCCCAAGCGACAACCTTGCCACCATAGTTTTCACCTCTGGCACCACCAACAAACCCAAAGGAGTCATGTTAAGCCATGGCAATTTAATTAGCCAAATCATCGATTGTTCGGTGTTTTTTCCGCTTTCTCCCCAACAAAAAGCTCTTTCTTATTTACCTTTAGCACATATTTTTGAAAGAATGGTGATGCTTTTTTATCTCACCCAAGGAATCAGCATTTATTTTGTTGATGATATTGCCAAAATACCTCAATATCTAAAAAAAGTGCAACCCAATTTATTTACCACCGTCCCTAGATTGCTTGAAAAAGTTTTTAACAAAATCAAGCAACAATCTCAAACAGGCAACTTGCTTAGCAAAATCTTGCTGAAACTCGCTTTTAACAGAGCAAAAAATTTTCATCCAAGCAACAAAGCAAGCTTGCTAAATTCTCTGCTTGATTTGTTGTTATATAAAAAACTCAGAGCACTTTTTGGCGGTCAAGTGCAAACCATCATTTGTGGCGGAGCCTCTTTGCCAAGCGAAATTGAAAAATTTTTACACAGCATTGGTCTTGCGGTTTTTTGTGGCTACGGGCTCACCGAAAGTTCGCCAGTTTTGGCAACCAACTGCCCTGCCAACTACAAGCTAGGCACTGTTGGTGCCAACTTTCCTTCGGTTAGTTTACAAATTGCCCCCGATGGTGAGTTGCTTGCCTATGGCAAAAACATTATGCTGGGTTATTTTTGCCAAGAGGCAGAAACCAAGCAAACACTAAACGATGGCTGGCTTTATACCGGAGATTTGGCCGAAATTAACGATGGTTTTGTAAAAATTATTGGTCGAAAAAAAGAACTACTCAAAACCAGTAACGGCAAATATGTGGTTGCCAACCATTTACAACAAATGCTACAACAACAAATAACCGGCTTGTTAGGTAGTGTAATTATTGCCGAAGGCAAGCCATTTGTGGCGGTGCTGTTATTTTTTGAGCCCGAAAGTCTACCGCAATTACACAAACAACTAGGTTATGTCGGAGAAAATTTTTGGCAATCATCAAAATTAGACAATTGGCCAGAGCTAAACAACTGGGTAGAACAACAAATTGACATTGTCAATCAACAACTCGATAGCTGGCAACAAATCAAAAAGTTTTGCATCATCGCCGAGCCACTTTCAATTGAAAAAGGGCAAATCACCCCATCTTATAAACTCAAAATCCATCTTTTGCAACAACAATTTGCCAACGAAATCGCCAATTTTTATGAAACAACATAGCTAAATTCTGTGAGGCAGTGTTTGCAACCAGAACTGGGGCAAAATTCCCCGCACTAACGAAGGGGTGGCGACCGAAGGTCGACGGGGTAGTGTCGGCAAGCAGCACTCGGAAGGTGTGACTCGAAAAAACATCGGCGATCGTCTCCCAACACTACCCCGTCTTTTTCCATAAGCTATCGCTTATGAAAAAATCCACCCCTTCTAAAAAAGGGGAATTTATATCGAGTGCTTTTATATTTCTCTCACAAAAAGTTGTGCTCGGATATTCCCCTTCTGCAGAAGGGGTGGCGACCGAAGGTCGACGGGGTAGTGTCGGCAACACACGGCGGGATCTTTTCCTAGAAATATCATCGGCGATCGGATCCCAACACTACCTTGGTCTTTTTCCATAAGCTATCGCTTATGAAAAAATCCACCCCTTCTAAAAAAG
>RFXY01000159.1 GCA_009921385.1 Pseudomonadota bacterium | reverse complement strand
TCTAAAAAAATTTATAAAAGTGTTTTTAGATGCTTTTTTAATATAATTTACGGTAACCAGATATTTTAATATTATAACCTTCAAGACCAATTACTGATTGTTTATTATTTGACAACAAAATTAGATCTTTAATTTGCAAATCTGCTAAAATTTGGGCGCCTATGCCATAATTTCTTAAAATATGAGCCGAATTATTATGTTGTTTGGTTAGATTAAAAAAATCAGAAATAGATTCTGTAGGTTGCCTCACCACCACCACAACTCCACTGCCAGCTTTTGCAATTTTTTTAAATGCCTTGTTAAGACTGTTATTTTTTGGATTATCTAGCCAATTAAAACAATCATTCACAATATTAAGATGGTGCATTCTTACTAAAGTTGATGAATTTTTGGTAATATCACCCTTAACAAAAGCGATATGCTCTACACCATCTAAAATATTGCGATAAATTTTTGCCACAAAACACCCGCCAACACTGTGATTGAAATCATAACTTGCCACCATTTCGATTAATTTTTCGTTTTTTCTTCTATATTCTATCAAATCGGCAATGGTCGCTATTTTTAGTTTATGCTTATGGGCGAATTTTAATAATTGAGGTAATCTTGCCATTGTGCCATCGTCGTTCATAATTTCGCAAATTACCGCAGAAGGGTTAAGATTGGCCAAAATCGCCAAATCAACAGATGCTTCGGTATGCCCAGCCCTTACCAAAACTCCACCCTCTTCTGCTTGTAACGGAAAAATATGACCAGGAGAAACCAAGCTTTCTTTGCCCAAAGCAGAATCAATAGCAACTTCTATTGTTTTTGCTCTATCATAGGCAGAAATTCCGGTGCTAATGCCCTCTTTGGCCTCAATTGAAACAGTAAAAGCGGTTTTATTTTTTGATTGATTATTACTAGACATCAGCGACAATTCTAGCTGTTTTACTCTTTTGGCGGTAAGAGCCAAACAAATCAAGCCCCGACCAAAAGTTGCCATAAAATTAATGTGTTGAGCGGTGCATTTTTGAGCTGGCATCACTAAATCGCCCTCGTTTTCTCGGTTTTCATCGTCTATTAAAATAAACATTTTGCCCTGTTTAGCCTCTTCTATGATTTCTGGAATAGTAGATAAATTAATTATTTTTTGCATAAAGACTTAAATTTTGATGTTGCAAATAGTTTGCCAAATATCGAGCAAAAGGATCAACCTCTAGATTCACCTCGTCTGTTATTTGCAAAAACTGAAAATTAGTATGAAAAAAAGTATGCGGAATAATATTAACAGCAAAACTAGTATTATCAATGTCGTTTACAGTTAGCGACACACCGTTAATGGCAACAGAGCCTTTTTTAGCAATCAAACAAGAAACAAGGCTTGGATTACCAAAAACAAACTCCCAAGATTCGTTTTTTTGCTCGATAAAAAGAATTTTGGTTGTTGTGTCAATATGGCCGAGCAACAAATGCCCGCCTAGCTCGTCGCCTAATTTTAATGAAAATTCTAAGTTAATGATTTGTTGTAATTGCCAATTATTTATAGTAGTTTTTGCCACGGTTTCTGCAGATGCTTGAAAAAACAAAATAATATCTTCTGCCGTTTGTTGTTTCTTGACGAGAGTAAGACAAATGCCGTTGCAAGCAATAGAACAGCCAATAATTAATTGACGATCTTTTAAAGAAAGATGCTTTAATTTTAGAGCCAACAATAAATCGGCATTTTGTTGTTTTTCTAATAAACAAACTTCGGCTTGATGAGTTATGATGCCTGTAAACATTGCGGTTAAATATTATGATTTTGTAGCAATTTAGCGATATGATTTTTGATTTTTTTAATAGCCATTTCTTCTATTTGTCTAATTCGTTCGCCAGAGACATTATATTGCTTGCTTAACTGCCCCAAAGTGTAGGTGCTGTCAAGTATTTGTCTTTTGTATAATATTTCTTGTTCTCTGGGATTTAATGTTTCAAAAGCTTGCCGAAATAGGTTTTTTTGCTGTTGATGATGCTGGTTTTCGGCAAATATTTGCTCTTGATTGGGCGAATTATCAACAACCAACTCTATGGCTTCGGCAATTTCTTCGTTATCATTTTTAATGGTAGAATGCAAAGAAGAATCAGATTGCGATAACCGAGAATCCATCTCGGCTACTTCTTTGTCAGAAACTCCTAAATTATTAGAAATTTCAGAGATTTGATTGTAAGATAAAGATTTTTCTTGATTATAACCTAGTTTTTTCTTGATTTTATGCAAATTAAAAAACAATTTTCTTTGAGCAAGAGTGGTGCCAATTTTTACTAAAGACCAAGATCGCAAAATATATTCTTGCATAAAAGCTCGAATCCACCACATAGCATAGGTTGAAAACCTGAAGCCTTTATCGGGTGCAAATTTTTTTAAAGCTTGAATTAAACCAATATTTCCTTCTGAAACTAAATCGCTTACAGGTATGCCATAATTTTTGAATTTATTAGCAATTTTTACCACCAATCTTAAATGGCTTTGAATTAACATTTTAGCCGCCTCTTTGCCTTCTGCACTATCAGGATTATT
>RFXY01000158.1 GCA_009921385.1 Pseudomonadota bacterium | reverse complement strand
CTAAAAATGTATTTTAAGCTGAAACAACATTATAAGGCAAGTAATTTTTAAAGATTTAAATCTATCCAACACCGCCTGAATCGCCCTTACCTTGAGAACCTTGCTTTTCTGAAGATTTATTTACATTATCTGATTTACGATGTTCTCTGCCTTTTTTATATCCTTTCGAAATAGCATCTTTGCCACCGCGAACTGCCATATCTCGACCAATTTTTTCTGCCCCGCCCATAACATTGCCAATTTTTTTGCCAATACCCTGCATATTTTGTTTTAAAGCATCTAGCATTTGAGTAGAATCGGCAGCTCCTGTAAGGCTTGAAGCAAGAGAAGTGATATATTCAAATATTTTATAAAAAATAAAAGTAATTAAAGCTAATTTAAACATCGATTTTAGTCTTTTTGCACCATCATCTTTAACATCTTGAAAAACAGTTATAACTAAATTAAATGGCTGTAATGATATTTTTTTCACTCCTTCTACATTGTTTTCTATTAATCCCGCTTCTGCCATTGCACAAATAGCACTTGTTTCTTTTGGCTTTATTTTATTTTTAGTTGCGAGAACGTTGTCGTTGTCAAAAATATTATCTCTTTCATCGCAGTTCATCTTTTGAAAATTACCATCAAAAGACTCGTTCAAACCTACAAATTCAGCATTGCCAATCATAGCATTGTCTATTACAGTAAGAAACAAGCCAAGATAAGCAAAAATTATGACTGGCTGAATAATATAGCCCATAATTTGAGAAAGCCATTGTTGAAATATATGCTTAGTTCTGTTAAACATTAAACAACAAAAAGCAAGTGGCGAAATATAAACCAAAATACTCAGCACAATAATGGTAACAATAATTAAATGCACAACTCTTAATGCAATGAGAATCATAAAAAATGCAAACACAACACTGGCTAGCATAAAAGCAAAACCTAACCCGCCACTAAAAAAACCAACCACAATCATTTTCAAGAAATTCGGCACATTAGTGTCGGCAGAATAACCAAGTAAATGAGATATTTTGCAATCAAAAGTATCAAAAATTCTGAGATATTCTTTACCAACTGGATATGTTTTTGTAACCACACCATTTTCATCAATTGGCGGAAAAATACAGCCGTCGCTACTTTTTGATAATCTTGGTGTTGCTGATTTTGTTGCATCATAAACCTTGTTTTCAGATTGCCTTACTACAGGTTGAAAAACTAGTTCTGCAAATTCTAATGGGGCTTCAAATGCCACTTTCATAAAATAATTTTCCCAGGCATTGCCGAGAGCAAAAAAACTAACTATGGCAATTTTAAACACAAAAACCGCTAGAGTTTTTTTGTTAAGCATTTCGTTTACCTGATTTCCTGCAAAAAGCATCAACAAACCAAATAAAGCCACACTAAGAGTAAGGGCGACTTTTATTGTATTTTGAAAATTTTCGCGTAATTTTAAGAAAACTGATTTACCATCAGGGCTAGCGCTAGGAGAATTGATGGCTCCATTTTTACATACACCATATTTTCGATATTCTTCTAATTCATAATCTTGATCGTCATTACAAATAAGTGCTCGCTTTGCTAATAAATAGTTTTCGAGAGTTTCTTTTAAACATTGCACCATGGGAGCAGTAAGATTTCGTGATTTTTTTTGCACTATAATATCGCTTTGTGAAATATCTTGCAAATTTCTACCGCCACTAATGGCAGAAGATCTAAACAAAGAATCACCAACAAAATTACGACATGCTAAACTTAAATAACTATTACTAGGCAAATTAATGCGTGTAACTCCATTGCTACTTTTTGCACAATGAGCTAAATGCTGACAAAAATTGGCGACAACTGTTTTTACTTTAGGAGTTGAAGTGTCTTGATGATCAATAGATTCAAATTTTTTCTCTGTGCCACCAGAAAGGTAATGATCGTAAGGACAATGATTGTTTGTTCTAGCACAAATATATTCGGGATTTTTTTTGCTAGAAAAGATTTTGTAAGCAGTGTCATTTGAATCGCCTATTTTGCAATTATCATCGCCTAAAGAACAAAATTTGTATTTGTGTTTCTGTTTCCGTGTCGAAATTAGAGGATCTAGACTAGTCACCGATGCAATTGCGGCTTGTTGTAGGGTCATTTGTTTAGAAGGTAACTTTTCTTCTATACAAATAGTAGTTTGGGCTTTTCTTTTGCAACATTGATAAGCATTATTTTCGTCAACTTCACTACCAGGCACTCCGCGTAAAAATCTATCACAAGCATAATTAACAGAAAGAGAATTTTTTGCAACTTCCGAAATCGGACCTCTCACATAATATCTTTGCCTTTCAGAGCTATAACCCAAATAACGAATTCTTCGAGGTAGGTCATTTTGCCATGGATTTTTGCATTGTCCTTCGTTATCTTGATATTCTATGCCCCCAAACCAATATTCTCGATAATATTGATTTGTAATATCAGGCTTGCTCGCCTCTTTTAATGCGGTTTGATTGGCATAATCGAAATGAAATTTTGAAGAAAGAGCTTCGTTTGGCGAATTTGGAATTAAAAAGCCATTAGTAAAATTACCAT
>RFXY01000157.1 GCA_009921385.1 Pseudomonadota bacterium | reverse complement strand
GTGCTGGTTTGTTGCATACCATAAATTTTAAAAAGTAAAGCTAAAATAAAAATTGCCGATAAAAAATTTGCCACAGGGCCTGCAATAACAATGGCAATTCGTTGATAAACATTTTTGTTAATAAAGGCATCTTTGGCAGATAAAAGCTCGGCAGAAGGCTGAGAATCTGGCATTGAAGCCATATTGCGATCGCCATACATCTTAACAAAGCCACCAAAAGGCAACAAACGAATTTGCCATTGAGTGCCATATTTATCGGTAATGCCAAAAAGTTTTTTGCCAAATCCAATAGAGAATTCTAAAACTCTTACTTTGCAAAGCCTTGCCACAATAAAATGCCCAAATTCATGCAAAAAAACTATTGCCGACATAATGACAATAAAAGATAAAAAATTATGTAAAATAGCCGAAATTAGCGATGTCATAAGGTGGTAATAATTTTTGTTGCCAGGGCAACAGATTGTTGATTAATTGATAATATTTCTTCTAAACACAAGCAAATGCTAGGCTGAATTGAGTTGAGAGTTTTTTCGATTACTATTGGTATTTGCCAAAAAGCTAACTTTTCTTGTAAAAAACTCGCCACCGCCACTTCGTTGCTAGCATTGAGAGCGATTAAAATTGATTGTGGCTGATCTAGAGCTTGCCTGCATAATTTATAAGCAGGATATTTTGTTTCGTCAACTGCAAAAAATTGTAAATTTGCTAATTGTAATAAATTTAGTTTTTGCTTAAGCTGAGGCAATCGATTCGGAAAATTTAGAGCATAACTAATCGGAATTTGCATATCTGGCTTGCTTAACATAGCAATAGAGGCTCCATCTTGGTAATTAACGAGGGCATGAACAATTGATTGCGGATGGATTAAAACCTCAATTTGCTTGGGTTGTAAGCCAGAAAATAAATAATAAGCTTCGATTACCTCTAAACCTTTATTTACCATAGTTGCCGAATCGACCGAAATTTTCTGACCCATTTGCCAGTTAGGATGCTTAATTGCTTGTTGTTTGGTGATTTGCTTGATATCGCCGTTAAAATTTAAAAAAGGGCCACCAGAAGCAGTAAGAACAATACTTTCAACAAAACTAGGATTTTCGTTAAAAATTTGCCATAAGGCATTATGCTCAGAATCAAGCGGTAATATTTTGGTGCCAAAAGATTTTGCCAAACCAGTAATTAAAGCACCTGCACAAACTAGTGATTCTTTATTTGCTAAAGCAATATCGTTGCCAGATTTAATAGCGGTTATGGTGGGCAAAAGCCCAGCGATACCAACAATTGCCGATATTACCAAATGATATTTTGTTTGCAAAACATCTAGCACTGCTTGCTTTCCTGCTAATACTTGAATATTTTTTGGAGTTGCTTGTTTTAAACAACTAAAATGCTCTTCGTTTTCGATAACAATAACTTCTGGTTGAAATTCGATTGCTTGTTGCAAGAGTAGTTGCCAATTGTTTTGAGCAACCAAACATTTTACTGAAAAAAGCTGAGGGTTTGTTCGAACCAAATTTAGAGTGCTACAACCAATAGAGCCAGTGGAGCCCAAAATAGCGAGTTTTTTCATAGATTATTTTGGTTGTTTTGGGTTATTTTCTTTTAATAGTTGTTCGATATTATTGGCATTTTTATAGGTTTCGTCTAGCACGAAAGTTAGTTCTGGAATGGTTCTGGCGGTAAGTTTTTGAGCAATTTGATAACGAATTTGCGGTAAAATATTGTTTAGTTTTTCAATGATATTATGTGGATTTTCGCCAAAAATATCGAGAAATATTTTAGCATTTTTTAAATCGGGACTCATACTTACCTCTAAAATAGTGGTGAGGTTTTGTTGTGTTGAGCCATAACTATTTCTTAAAAAAATTTCGGCTAAAATTCTTTTAAGATTTTCGCCCATTTGTAGTTGTCTTTGTGATTTTTGTTGCATTTTTTAGAATTTTTTAAATTGGTGAACACCTTTCATAACAATATTGAAGGTGCAGAGTTTTATTGCCTCGGGGTTAATAAAATCGATGGTTCTAACATCGGCGGTGAGTAGATCTCGTTCTTTTGGCAAGTAGGCTAAATACTGGTAATCGGTTTGGTTTTGTGGATGATTGACAAAATACATTTCGGTTTCGAGTTTACCAAATTTAGGATGATAAACATTAAAATTAATATGCGGAGCCCTGCCAGAAGTACTACCAGGCATAATGGTGATAAAATGATAATTTCCTAAATTATCGGTGATGGTTCGACCCGACATATTAAAATATTTATCAAAAAATTCGCTGTTTTTTTCGAGTAAAGTGTGGTATTTGCCTGCTGAATTGGTTTGCCAAATTTCTACAACCACATTGGCAATAGGCACTCCAAAAGAATCGGCGATATTTCCTTGAATAAAAATTATTTCACCAAAAGCTCGATAAAAAGAGCCTGTTTTTTTAGCTAAATTATTGGTTTTGCCAAAATTTTCGGGCATAGATAGATCGGTTAAGAAAAATCTGGCGGGAGTTGGTATTTTTGGCTCGTATGGTGATAATTTTTTGTTGAATTCGGTTTCTATTTTTGGA
>RFXY01000156.1 GCA_009921385.1 Pseudomonadota bacterium | reverse complement strand
TCTGGTTTTTCTAGTAAATTTCTTAAAATTTGGCTAATATTGTTGATGTTAAATTCTTTTTCTTCTAGCACAATTGCCCCGCCATTTTTAGCGATATAGTGAGCATTTTTTTGCTGATGATGATCGGCAGAATTGGCAAATGGCACTAAAATCATAGGTTTTTTGCTGGCACAAAACTCAAAAATAGAAGATGCCCCCGCTCTGGCAATAACGAGATGAGATTGCTTTAAAATTGTTGGTATATCTTCAAAAAAACTATCAACAACCACATTAACATTAAAATTTTTATAGCTTTCAAAAGTAGATTCGACCAGTTCTTTTCTGCATTGTTGCACTATTTTCAGATTGTCTTTTAAATTGTCGGGCAAATTAAAAAAAGCTTGAGGCAAAACATCGCTAAAAACCTTTGCTCCGCCAGATCCGCCTAAAACTAATATTTGCCAAAATTCTTGCTCTTTACATTCTGATTCGTTTTCTGAGGTTTGGTAAAAATCGGAATTTAAAATTAAATCATAGCCAAAGCGGTTATAAGAAATTTGATTAGTTGGTTGAGAATTTGGAATTTCATAGGGTTGTTGCCATAACACAGAAATTTCATTTCGCACAGGGTTGCCGGTGTAAATTATTTTAGATTGATATTTGGGCTTGATGCCAGAAATATCAGGAAAAGAAATGGCGATTTTCGTGGCAAAAGGCGAAAATATGCGATTAACTTTGCCAAGATGGGCATTTTGTTCGTGCAGCACAATTTTTTTACCCAGCAAAACACTGGCTAGCAACATAGGAAAGCTGGCATAACCGCCAAAAGCAACAACTACATTTGGTTGTTTGATAAGCAAGAAAAATAATGATTGTAAAAAGCCCAAACAAATTTTGAGAGTGGCAAAAATTAAAGATCGGTAGTTTTTAACGATTTTTGAACTACTTAATAAGCAAAATTGAAAATTTTGTTGATTATCAAGATAATGTAAATAGTTTTTTACTTTACTATCGCCAAAAACTATTGTGTGGTTATTTTGTTTTATTAAAGCCTTAGCTAAACACATTGCAGGTAAAATGTGCCCGCCAGTTCCGCCAGTGGTGATGAAAATTTTTTTTAGCATTGAGATTATTCTTGTATTTTTGGCGTTAAGTTGTCAAAATAAACTGTTATTATACCATTTTATAGTTTTAAAATGCAATTAAAACAATATAAAAAATCATATGCCTAACTTTTCTACCCTAAAACAATCGTTGCTTGCTTGTTCTATCAAAATGCAAAGCCATATGGAAAGCTTATTAGATGTCAATCAAAATAGTTCTGCCATACTAGAAGCTATGAGCTATTCGGCATTGGCATCTGGCAAAAGAATTAGGCCTTTTTTGTTGTTTGCTTCTGCTGATATTTTTGGAGTGCCGATTTCTAGCTGTTTAAATGCTGCTTCGGCAATAGAATTTATACATGTTTATTCGTTAATTCACGACGATTTGCCAGCAATGGATAACGACGATTTTCGTCGAGGAAAATTATCTAACCACAAAAAATTTGGTGAAGCAACGGCAATTTTGGCAGGAGATGCTTTACTTACTTATGCTTTTGAAATTTTATCTTGCCCCAAAACCAGTCCAGATGCTCACATTCGTTGCGAACTTATCAAAATTATTGCCAAAGCTGCTGGTTTTTTGGGTATGGTGGGCGGTCAGATGCTTGATATACAAAGTAAAAACAACATTACTACCGAAGAAATCATTAACCTGCATCGACTAAAAACAGGAGAATTATTTATGGCTTCGGTAGAATGTGGGGCAATTATTGGCAGAGCCAACTTGCAAGAAAGACAAGCCGTTCGGCATTATGCCAAAGATTTGGGCATTGCTTTTCAGATTCAAGATGATATTTTAGATTATCTTGGCACCAATCTTGGCAAAACCAACCTCGATGAAACCGCTAAACACAAAGAAGAAACCAGTATTGTAAAAATCATCGGTCTTGATTCTGCCAAGCAACATTTGCAATTTTTAAAACAACAAGCCAACAATCATTTGCATATTTTTGGCAGCAAAGCTTCGGTTTTGTGCGACCTCACCAATTTTATTTTACAATAAATGCAAATGTTGAATTAGTGTTGGATTTGTTGTCTTGGTGATTGTACCGGTGTTGATGTTGCTGATGTTGTTGGTGAAGAGCCAGCACTTGTTGATGCCTCAGATTCTGTTCTGTCTAATAAAAATCCATCTCCTGCTGCCTGCATTAGGTCTGCTGGAGCTGGTTGCGGTCCTAGTCTTGGTGCTGGTGGTGGTGCTTGTCTTTCTTCTCCTATTGATGATTCGCCAAATATTGATGATAAAGTTGGTCGATTTGCAGGATTTGGAGTTGGTACTTGTCTTCCTTCTGCAGCTTTTCTACGACTAATAAGTAATAGTTGATCATCACCTGTTGGTTGATTATCCAATGTTGGTGCTGCTGCTGCTGTTTCTGCTGTTGCCGCCGCCGCTGCTGCTGTATTTAGTTGATCATCTTGAACAGCTGTTGCCGCTGCTGCCGCTGCTGTTGGTGCTGCTGCTGCTGCTGTTGGTGCTGCTGCTGCTGC
>RFXY01000155.1 GCA_009921385.1 Pseudomonadota bacterium | reverse complement strand
CCCGACACTACCCCGTCGACCTTCGGTCGCCACCCCTTCTACAAGAAGGGGAATTTAGACCGAGATCTGCTAGCTGACACTACCTCGGTCTTTTTTTTGCTATTGCAAAAAAAATCCACCCCTTCCACAGGAAGGGGAATTTAGATCGATTTTAACTATAAAATAAATATTATGTTTGCAAAAAATATTGCTACTATTTCTTTTTTCATCTCTTTATCTCGAATTTTGGGGTTTGTAAGAGATATTTTGATCGCCAAGTTTCTAGGCATTGGTTTGCTTTCTGATGTTTTTTTTGCAGCTTTTCGAGTGCCAAATTTTTTTCGCCGAATCTTTGCCGAAGGTGCTTTTAACAATGCTTTCGTGCCTTTGCTTATCGATAAAAATAGCAATCAAGGAGCAGAAGCAAGTAAGCAATTTATTGCCAATATTTCTGCTTGGTTGCTGTTGATTTTGTGGCTGGTGGTTATTTGTTTTCAGCTGTTTATGCCTTTTTTGATGAAGATTTTTTTTCCTGGATTTTTTGATTCAACAGAAAAATCACAACTGCTCATCAGCCTTTCAAGAATCACTATTTTTTATTTAGTTTTTATTGCTATGGTTTCTTTGTTATCAAGTGTTCTTAACTCTCTCAATAAATTCGCCACCGCTTCTGCCACTCAAGTTATTTTAAATATCACCTTAATATTTTTTATCGCTGTTTTAGGAAATTATTTTCGCAATTATGCCTATGCCTTGGCCTGGGGGGTTTTTACCGCTGGCCTGTTGCAGTTGTTTTTTATTGGTTTTTTTAGCTATCGCTATGGGTGTTTAGTGATGCCGAAACTACCAAAAAATAACGGCGACTTGCGAGTTTTTCTCAAAAAATTAGTGCCCGGATTAATCGGTGCCAATGTGATGCAAATCAATTTGCTCATCGATTCGATTTTTGCCAGTGCCATTGTTGGTGCGGTTTCTTACCTATATTATGCCGATCGCATCAATCAACTGCCACTTGCCACCATTGGTATTGCCATCAGTGTTGCTTTGCTACCCAACATTACCAAAAAAATCAAAACTGGCGAACTAGACAAAGCCAACAAACTACACAACACTGCTCTAGAAATTGGATTGCTACTTGCCGTTCCCGCCAGTTTAGCACTTACTATTTTAGCTGAAAATATCATCGGAGTGCTTTTTGAAAGAGGGGCCTTCACCCACCACGAAACCATCAAAGTTGGCTTGGCTTTAAAATATTATTCTTTTGGTTTGCCTGCTTATATTTTGGTAAAAATTTTTGAACCTACTTTTTTTGCCCGATCCAACACCAAAACACCAATGAAAATCGCCATTTTTTGTGTGGTGCTCAACATTTTTTTTAATTATATTTTTCATCTTTATAACTTTGGCTATCTGGGCATTATTTTATCTTCTATCATCGCTTCTTATGTTAATTTTTCTTTACTATTTTATTTGGCTTGGCAAAAAAAATATTTTAGTTTTGTTGCCAAGTTTTGGCAAAAAATTGGCAAAATATTAGTTTCTGCTGTTTTTATGGCAATATCTTTATGGTTTTGTCAAAATCATTTCGGCAATAATTTGTGGCAAATATGGCAACTTGCAGTGGTTATTGCCACTGGTATTTTGGTTTATTTTGGCTCTGCCTATGCCACGGGTTGCCTTAATTTACTCACACAAATCAACAAAAAATGATACATCATCACAACCAAAAAGAGCAACTTGTTTGGCAACTTTTTGGCAACTATACTCAAAATATTGTTTTTTCTTGGTTGACGAACCAAAATTTAAGAAGAAAAATTGTTTTACAAATTAATCAACAAAACATTTTAGGCGAATTTTTACCCAAAACACATCAGCACAGCCCACTTATTTTTCACCCTTTGGCAGAAGAAAAAATCAATATTTTTTTGCCAAAACTACAAGATTTTTTAAATTGTTTTGCTAAAAATTTTATTTCACAAATAAAAATCACTTCTTTTGACAATGTTTTAGATGTAGTTTTTATTGGCAAAAAAAGTTTATCTTATCAACAAAAACAAGCCCTCACCAGCTTTGCTTTTCAACAAAATATTAATTTAAGTTGGCATTTTTTACAACAACAAGAGCCACTTTTTGTTGCCAAGCCATGTTTTATTGCCATCAACGATCTCAATTTACAAGTGAATAACGAGGTTTTTTTGCAAGCCAGCAAAGGTGGTTTGCAAGCAATTTGCCAAGAATTAACTGCTTTTATCAATCAACTAAACCAGCAACAGCCACCATTAATTGCCGATTTATATTGCGGTTTTGGCATTTACAGCTTTGCTTTACACCAACTAATCAAAGAAAGTCAATCTTTTGATGGTAGTCAAGAAATGATCGATCTTGCCAATAAAAATAGTCAAAAACAACAATTGACCAACAAAATCAAAGCCCATCATCGCGATTTATTTTTTAACCCCCTCACACAGCAAGAACTCAACAAATTCACAGCCGTTATCATCAATCCACCCAGAAACGGAGCCTCTCCCCAAGTTTTACAAATTGCCAAAAGCCAAGTAAAAAATGTCTGTTATGTCTCTTGCAATCCGTATAGTTTATTAACCGATTTAAAAATTTTACTTGACTACAATTATCGCATCAATACAATGCATGGCAT
>RFXY01000154.1 GCA_009921385.1 Pseudomonadota bacterium | reverse complement strand
TTTTCAAATATTTACCATGCTGCTTTCCTGTTTCACAGAGAAAAAAATTATTAGAAGCGAAGAAGGAAGATCCAGTTATTGCAAATTTTTATCGTTTTGAAGGTGATGATGTAAGCGAAGATAATCAATTAATGATTATAGAAGAAGCAGAGGAAAAGAAAGAAGATGAAAATAATGATTCTGAATTTGTGAAAAACAAGAACGCCGAGGCAATAAAGTCCGAATTAAGTAAACACCAACAAGATAAGATAAAGACGAATAAGTTCGTAAAAGAATTTTGTAGCGGAATGCTTCCATCAAAACTAAACATTCTGTTTGAAAATCTTCAAAATAATGAAGGATATGCGTTTTATCGTTTTGGGGTCAAAAAGAGCGCGAATAGTTTCATAGACTGTATTCAAACCATCAAAAGTCTATCACCGACGAATGAAGATAATAAATTCTGGCTTTACACAGAAGATCTTAGACGAATGTTTTCAAGATATTCTTCTCTTTCAAAACAAGAAAACTATGATAAAACCATTACCATTAATCACTTATCCCAACCCTATTTTAAAGCAAAAATCACAACCCGTGCTTGAAATAAACCAAGAAATCAAAAATTTAGCAGAAAGAATGTTTAGCACAATGTATCATCAAGGTGGCATTGGCCTAGCCGCAGTGCAAGTTGGAGTGCTAAAAAGAATCATAGTTTGCGATTTAACTTATGAAATAGAAAATCATCATCACCATCATCACCATCACGAAAATTGCCATCACGATCTCGAAATTAGCAATTCAACTCAACAATGCTTTATCAACCCAGTAATCATCAGCTCTTCTGCCAAAACCGCAGTTTGCAAAGAAGGCTGTTTATCTTTTCCAAACATTAAAGTAGATGTCATTCGACCAGAAACTGTGGTTATTTCTTATCTTGACCTAGAAGGCAAACAACAGCAAATCGAGCTTACCGATTTAGCTTCTACCTGCATTCAACACGAAATCGATCATCTCAACGGCATTGTTTTTGTCGACTATTTATCAAAATTAAAAAAAGATATTCTTCTTAAAAAACTTCTCAAAAATGGCAAATTATAGTTATAAAGCCATCGATCCCGATGGCAAATATATTAAAGGAAAAATATCAGCAGAAAATCCTTCCGATTTAATGTCTTTGCTAAAAAATTCTTCTTTAGAGCTAATCACCTATAAAGAAGAAAGAGCAAAATCGGCATTTACTCTAAGAAAAAACATTACCACTCAAGAACTTATCAGCATTTTTATTCACCTCGAACAACTAGATAGAGCTGGTGTTTCAATTATTGATGCCATTCAAGATTTACGAGATACCACCGACTCTAGTGCCATCAAAAGTGTCATGCAAGAAATATACGAATCTATCAAAAATGGCAATATGTTTTCAGAATCTATTGCAAAAAGATCAGATATTTTTAAATCTACCTATGTTGGGCTAATTGCCATGGGCGAAAAAACCGGCACACTTTCTAATGCCTTTATTAGCATTGTAGAAGATATTAAATGGAACATCGAAATTAAAAGAAAAACCAAAAAAGCTCTAGTTGGGCCATTGTTTGGGTTGTTATTGATGTTTGCAGTTATGGGAATTATGACTTCTGTTGTAGTGCCAAAAGTTACTGGGTTTTTATCGGCACAAAACATTGAGCTACCACTAATGACGGTTTCTTTGATTGCTTTTTCTAATTTTGCTCAAAACTATTGGCTAATCATTATTATGATACCAATAATATTTATCTTAACCATTAAAATTCTTGCACGTAATAAAAATTTAGCGGTAAGAATTGATTTTTTAAAACTAAGAGTGCCAATTTTTGGTGGCATCATCACCAAAATTGAGTCGGCAAAATTTTGTCAATTTTTTGCGATTACTTTTAAAAGTGGTTTAGGGGTTTTAGAATGCCTAGAATCTTCTAGTATCGCCCTACAAAACAAAGCGATTAGAGAAGCAATTTTATATGTCAAACAACAAGTTTCAGAAGGGCAATCTTTATCTTATGCCATTTCTACTACCGAGTTTTTTCCGAGTTTAGTGGTTAGAATGTTTAAAATCGGCGAAGATAGTGGCAATATGGAGAGCGCTTTAAAAAACATCAAATATTTTTATGACAAAGAAATCAACGATGCTATCGATAGAATTGTTAGTATGATTCAACCAACCATTACCATTGTTATGGGCGGTATGATAGCCTGGATTTCTATTGCAGTATTTGGCCCAATTTATAGCACTTTCTCATCTTTAAAATAATGCTAGCAATTAAACCATATTTAGTTTTAGGCATTGGCACCGATGTTGGCAAAACATTTTTTACTGCCAATTATTGCAATAATTCTGCCGAAGGTTTTGCCAAAAGTTTTGCCGAAAGTTTTGCTATAAAACCTGTGGCAACGGGTTTTGTTTGTAATGAAAATTTTCTTGATGAAAATTCTGATCTTGCTTTATTATTAACGGCAACAAAACAACAAATTAACCAACAAAATATTGACAATATTTGCCTTTATCATCATCCAACACCAATTGCACCGCATTTGGTTTTAAATATTGATTTCGCTAATTTGGTAAACTTTTGTCAAAAAAAAATACAACAATATCAAAATAAAACCCTATTAATCGAAACCGCTGGCGGTGTTTTTACCCCAATTAATAACCAAAA
>RFXY01000153.1 GCA_009921385.1 Pseudomonadota bacterium | reverse complement strand
TAAAATATTTTTCTATAAAATAATAAAACTTTTTTCAAAAATGTTTTATTTTGAGAAAATGCTATAATTTTTACATTAGGTTTTTTCAATAAAAATCTATTATCAACGCTATTTCCCTAACAATTTTTCATTACAAATATTATGCCATACAAAAAACATACTGAACTGCTCCAGATGTGGGGAGAATCAATTTAGGTGTCTTTTAAGGAACTCAACACACTTCTACAATTATCAGAAAAAGATGGAGCAAAAATAATATTTAAACCACTACTTGATGCCTTAGAAAAGATTAACAATTACGATCTTTCGTCAAAAACTCATGAAAATCTTACTGAATCGGCCAATCTAGTAGGCCTTGGGGCAAGTACCCTTGAGTTTCTTGTGTTTTTATTGAAAAAACAAGAAACTCTTAAGTTAGATGATGCAAAAAATGCATTGCAACAATGGAAAAATTCAGTACCAGAAAGAAGACAAGATCGACGATTGGAGGAGGTGTCATCGCATCTTAAAAATGTTTTATCATCAAATGATTATGTTATGCCAGATAGTGATTTAACCCCAGAACAACAAAAAGCCATCACAATACTGCGAGGCATTGCGAAACAAGTAGGAGGCCTTATTAATCCTAAATATATGACTTTGCCTACAGGAAGTGTTGAAGACCCAGAATTCTTAGGAACACTGAAGAATGGAGAAGTGGCTCTTATAGCATTGTCTGCATAAAACACAATAATTTCGTTTTATTAAAAGGCTTAATCATATTGCTTGGCAATGTTGCAGGCATCGACAAAACTATTGCCAAGCATAGAAATTAGGCCGGGGCAATGCATATTCATTTCGCCTAAATAAAAATCTGTTGCATCGAGATTTTTGGCGATAAAATCTAGCCCCATAAAGTGCACATTTTGATATTTTTGGCTATTTTCTTGTAAATATTGCAGAGTTTTGTCGATAAATTTTTGCAAATGAACCAAATATTTACCTGCCTCACTTACCACTGCTTGCCCTGCGGTGGCACAAGTGGTGAAGGTTTGTGGTTGATTGTTGTGTAGTGATGCGATTTTTTGTCGAAAAACCGTGCCGGCAACTACAAATTGCTGGTTTTGATCTTTTAACAAAATGGTGCGAAAATCACCAATTGCTATTCCTAGCAAAAATGGTTGTAGCAAAATTTTTTGCCCATAAACATCAAAAATAGTTTGAGAATTTTTGCATTGCTGTTGCAAAAAAAGATGCAAAGCAGTTGCCAATTGTTGTGGATTTTCTAAAATCGCCACCGGCAATTGATATTGCTTTGTTTGTTGCTGTTTTTCTTCGGTATTAATTTGCCCATTAAATTCAACAAATTCAATGCTAAACACCCCCGTTGACTGCGCAGAATCTTTGGGCTTGATAACTATTTTGGCATTTTTTTCTTGCAAATAAAGCTTTTTAAAACAAGCCACGGTTTGCAAAACAGCCACATGCAACGGTGCTGGTTTTTGCCATAAATCTTGTGTGTTAATTGCTTGGCTGGGAGTTGATAAACCTGCAATATATTCTTTATCCGACAAGCCAATTGGGCAATGTAGGGCAGAAAATTTTTGTTGCAGTTTTGCTAAGCACTCTGCAAAATCTTGCTTACCTTCGGGCGGAAAGGGTGATTTCATTGGCTCGAGTCGATTTAAAAAAGTGGCAGTGGCAAAAATTTTCTCTATTTCTTGTTGCCCATCAATGCTGGTTGTGAGAGCTTGATCTGCCAAAAATTGCCCTAAAGTGCTTAAATGATGAGCTTTTTGTTGCTTGGCATTTTCTCGAATTTTGTTATTTTCTTCTGCATATTTTGCCAACAATTGCCAAGCCACTTCTTGGTTTAATTGCCAAATATTTGGTGTTTTTGTTAAAAAATCAACCTCGTTTTGCATTTGCCAAAAATAAACTTCTTGACCTTGTGAAATTGCCAACAAAGCATAAAACAAAGTGCTATTTAGGCCCACGGCCATATTTTCTATTGGCTCGTTTAGCAAAATCACTAATTTTTTTTCACGAATTTTTGTGGCAGAAAGTTGATTTTGTTTGCTAAAAAATAGTTGCATTTTTGTGGTTTTTGGTTGTTGTTGAGCCAGTTGATAAGCCTTGGTTTTTTTGGCATTTAACAAAGCATTTTTATTTGCAACATTTCTTGCAAAAACTGCGATATTAATTGCCTTTAATAAATGCGAAAAATTTTGCCATTGATGCATTTTTGGCAAGCAATCAACACCGCACAACCAATAAAACCGATGTTGCGGATATTTTTTTTGCAATTTTTTTACCAACAAAAAAGTAAAATAATAGGGCTGATTTTTGCAAATAATTTTTTGCTCATTTTTGATGATTTGTTGACATAAATTAAGTCGGTGCAAATAGGGCAAATATTGTTGTTTTTGCTTAAAAGGATTTTGCAAAGTAGGCAACCACCACACTTGTTTTAGTTGCAGTTTTTTGATGGCAAGCCTGCTGATGTGTAAATGCCCAAGGTGTGGCGGGTTAAAACTACCGCCAAGCAAGCCAATTTTCATTAACCAAAAATAATAGCTATTAAAAAAAACACTCCTAAAACTGGGCTTTTCTTAAAAAAAGCCAAACACTGCTGATGATTCGATAAATTGCATTTTTTTATAGCAATTGCTTGATATAAAAATAAAGCAG
>RFXY01000152.1 GCA_009921385.1 Pseudomonadota bacterium | reverse complement strand
ACAGAGCAAGAGACCTCTGCCAACACTTCTCAACTCGATATTTTGCAACAAAAACTTAACGAACAAGAACAGCAAATTACAGATCTAAATCAAAAATTACTCAGAAGTTTAGCAGATTTTGAAAATCTCAGAAAACGATCTCAAGAAGAAAAAGAAAAAATTCATCAATTCGCCATCACCAATTTTGTTGGCGATCTGGTGCCCGTAGTTGAAAATTTTTTTATGGCAAGCGACAATTGTCCGCAAGAAGAAATTCAAAAAAACGAAACAGTCAAAAACTATGCCACCGCTGTTGAAATGACCAAAAAAGAACTCATCAAAACACTAGAAAAACACAAGGTCGAAAGAATTTTTCCACTAAAACAGCAGTTTAATCACAATTTGCACGAAGCTTTATCGCAAGTTACCACAACAACCGCCCAAGACGGCGAAATTTTACAAGTAATTCAAGCGGGCTATAAAATTGCCGATCGCCTAATCAAACCAGCTTTGGTAATTGTCGCAAAAGTTGCAAAAAACAATTCGAAAGAAGAAGCCAGCAACGACAATAATGAATAGCATCAAGCATTAAAAACCCAACCAAAACTTATGACAGATTTATTTCACCACTTAAATTTATCAGAAAAAACCTCTCTAAAACCTCTTAAAGGCATTTCTCTATTTGCCAATGTTGGTGTTTCTGAAACTTATTTGTCTAGCCAAAATATTCATATTGTGGCCGCCAACGAACTTTTGCCAGAAAGGGCAAAATTTTATCAGCATTTGCACCAAAACACTCAAATGATCTGTGGCGATATTACCGATGAAAAAATATTTCAGCAATTAGTTGCTAAATTTCACACCGAAAAATGTAGTTTTTTGCTTGCCACTCCGCCTTGTCAAGGCATGAGTGTTGCTGGCAAAATGAACCCAAACGACCCTAGAAATAAGCTAATTATTAATGTGATAGATTTTATTAAAGCAACCAAGCCAGAAAATATCATCATCGAAAATGTAGCAAATATTTTAAATTTTTCTATTTTGCACCAAGAAAAACAAATTAAAATTGTCGATTTTATTAAAGAACAGCTAAATCCTTTGCAATATTTTATTAATTATGCAGTGCTTGATGCCAGCGATTACGACACTCCGCAATATCGAAAAAGAGCAATTTTTTTAATTTCTAGGCATAAAGTGTGGCATTTTCCTGCTAAAAAGCCCAAAATTACTGTGCTTGATGCCATCGGCGATTTGCCAAGCCTTGAAAGTGGGCAAGATTCGGGCATAAAATATCATGTTGCCAAAACTCATAACCAGCAACACATACTGTGGATGAAACACACCCCAACTGGCAAAACCGCCCTTGAAAATGCAGTTTTTTTTCCGCAAAAAAACAATAGAAAAATTAAAGGCTTTGCCACAACCTATAAACGCATCGATTGGCATAAACCTGCCCCAACAATTACTATGTGCAATGGCGCCATTTCTTCGCAAAACAATGTGCACCCTGGCAAAAAAATAGAACAAAATCAATATTCTGATGCTAGAGTGTTGACTATTTTAGAGCTATTGCGCCTCACTGGCCTGCCTGATGATTGGAACATTCCGAATTGGGCAAGCGACAACCTTACACGCCAAGTGCTTGGCGAATCTTTTCCACCAAAATTTTGCCTAAATTTAATAACAACAATGCCAAGAAAATGAACAGAGTGTAGCATTTTCACTAAATAATGATGTTAGTTAAAATTCCACTTTATGCTTCATCTTTTTGGCTAAAAATCTCCAAAAAGCCTCAGCTGTATAAAAATACAGCTTCGTTTTTTAAAAATTTTTATCTCAAAAATATTTTGCATAAAGTGTCATTATTTAGTGAAAATGCTACAGACGAAATGGACTTTCATCAAATAAAAATTGAATATCAAAGAATTTTTGATTTTATTGATAATGGAATATTTGAAAAAATTAGCTCAGAAATTGAAAATATCTATCAAGAATATATTTTTTATATCCAAGACTACAAAATAAAGGGCGGAACTCTGGGTAGAGGCAACTTAAAATGGGGCAGAAACATTATTTGGAGCTGGTTTATAGAAAAAATCTTTTTACATATTTTACAACAAAATAGCTATTTTAAATCGGTTAGATTATATGGCGGAGATTCTTCTCATTTGTTTTTATACGATAAAATCAATAAAATAATCACAATCGAAGGTGAAAAAACCACCAAGCCAGATCTTATTTGCAAAACTCAACAAAATCAAGAATTTTGCATAGAACTTAAAACAGCTGCCAAAGGCATTTTTTCAATCAAAAAAGGCAATATAGATCAACTCTATAAAGATGCAGGTCAAAACGATAGAATAACCTTAATTATCATGATAGATTTAGAAAACAAATTATACCAAATTAAAAATTTACAATTTTTTCATAACAAACAACCTTTTATCAATCAAAGAATAGAGGGGCAGTTATGCTATGATTTTCCTCATCCAGATCTTGGTTTAAGCAACATAATAAATCATGATTTTATAGATTTACTAGATTATAGCATTTTAAATATCGAAGATGTTAAAAAATACAAATCACTAAAAATAGCCGAAATTAGAAAAGATTTAAAAATGATAAAACTCATTACTAATAAAATTAAAATTGATAAAATTATTTTTGAAAAAAACTTACAAGATCAAGATTTTGCTAGTAAAATGCAAAAAATAATCAAC